>CAZGVQ010000155.1:0-7956 GCA_964529355.1 uncultured Acidimicrobiales bacterium | reverse complement strand
TTGCTGGAGCAGGCCGACCTCATCATCACCATTGGGCTCGACCCGGTCGAGTTGATCCCTGCGTCGTGGCCCTACAGCGTGCCGGTGATTTCCTTTGCCACCCACCCGACGGCCGACCCCTACTTCCCGATCGAGGCCGAGTTGGTCGGCGACCTGGGCGATCTGTGCCACCAGCATCTGTTGGCGTCGCACACCTGGCCGGCAAACACCGGCGCCGACTACCGCACCACCGTGCGCAACACGCTTACCCCCGTGCATGAAGAAGAGGGCTTCTTCGGTGCCATCGACCTGGTCATGGCAACGATTGCCAGCGCACCTGATCCGGTCACCATCACCGTCGACTCCGGCGCCCACTACCTCGCCGTCATGCCGTTCTGGCCAGCCGCCGAACCGAAGCGTGTCCTGATTTCCAATGGGCTTGCGGCCAAGGGATACGCCGTGCCGGCAGCCATCGGCGCAGCGCTGGCCCGACCCGGCGAACCGGTTATTGCCTTCGTTGGCGACGGCGGTATCGGAATGACGCTCGCCGAACTCGAGACCATCGTTCGGCTTGAACTCCCCATCACGGTGATGGTGTCCAACGATTCAGCGCTGAGCCTGATGGAGCTCAAACAGCGCGAGGGTCGCGGCACGACGAGCGCGGTTCGCTTCAACGGCACCGACTTCGCGACGGTGGCCCGAGGCATGGGCATGGAAGCCGAAGTCGTCGCCAGCCGAGTGCAGCTTGAAGGCGTCCTGTCACAGGGTTGGGGCGCGCCCCGCCTGATCGATGCACGAATCGACCCGGTCGACTACCCGCACATGATGCAGATCACCAAGGGTTAGACCGACTGCTGCATTCGGACCGCTCGTCGATCGATGCCCGCCAACCAGCTTCGTCGAATCAAGCCACTCGGGCCTCGGATGATCGCCCAGTAGGGCGCAAACTTCGCATCGCTCCTGGTATCGGTTCCCGCAACCAGCGTTTCGGTTTCCAGCCGGGTTCGATCGCCCTCGGCAAATGCCTCGACCCGGGCCACGGTCTTGGCGAAGCCCGGCTCGTCGAAGGCCAGGAATTCCTCGGGGGAATCGAAGTTGTCGGGGTGATTGGCCGTTGGCGACCAGAACTTCCCGGCCGCCCCGAAGATGATCGTGGCTCGCCCGTCGACCGGCTCCTCGTCTCGCTGCAGGAGGATGAACCCCTCACTGACAAACAGGTCGAGGAGCGGACCATCGCCCACCGGATGCGGTGGCTGTTTTCCGCGCAGGACCGCCGGCAGTCCGCGAAGCGCGAACAGCGGGGCGAGTGTTCGGACTTCGGCACCGGTAACCGTGAGCGCGGCCGGCCAGACCTCCTCGATCGGCAGGTCGACCACTCGGTCGTGAAGTTCGCTGAACTTTGCGCCGGGAAGCATTTCGTCGAAAGGGATCATGTCTCCAAACTGACACACTGTTCCATATTGAGTCAAGGTGCCAGTTGTCACGGTCGAGCGGCTACGGTGGTTGTGTGACCAGCCTGCGAGAGCGCCGACATCAGGAAACCAAGCAGGCCTTGTTCGATGCCGCCTTCACGTTGCTTCGAGCGCACGGCTTCCACAACGTCACGATGGAACGGATCGCGGAGAGTGCAGGAGTGTCGCGCTCGACGGTGTACCGGCGCTACGCCAGCAAAGAAGACATTGTGCTTGAGGTCCCCAGGCAATTCCTCGCCGCATGGGATGCCGCCGTCGAAGGTGTCGATCCAGGAACATCGCTTCGGGAGACGATGCAGATCGGCTGCCTCGCGGTGTCCACCTGGATCGACGACAACGCGGCCGACGTGCTCACCGCGTACCAGGCGCTGGCGGCGGCGCCCACGCTTCAGGCCGCCGATACCAGCAACTGGGTCGAGCGGATGATCGAGCTGATCACCACCCACGAATCCGACATCGAGCTGGCGTCGGCCGCCACGATCGCCGGGGCGTACATGGGCGCGATCGACACCATGATGCATGTGTGGGTCGATGGCGACGGCACCACCTCGGTTGTCGATGCGACTCGCGAGGTACTCGATCTTCTCGAGCCCATCCTCCCCGCGTGACAAATCTCGATACCCCGGTCTGGTACATCGCGTTCGGCTCCAACCTCTACCGCCCCCGCCTGCTGGCGTACCTGGAGGGCAACCGCATCCCCGGGGCGCCTGGCCAGCAACGCCAGACCGGCGCGCGCGACCACGCGGCCCCCGCCGCCGATGAACCCCACCAGCTCCCCTTTGAGCTGTACTTCGCCAACGAATCGAAACGCTGGGGCGGAGGCGGGGCAGCCTTCGTCGACCCGAACACTCCCAGCACCACCACCATCGGGCGCCGCTTTCGCCTCACCTGGGGGCAACTCGAAGACGTGTGGCGCCAGGAGAACGGTGCCACCGAGCCCGAGACCGCCAGCGCCGAACAACTCCGGAGCGCCGGACAGCTGACCGGTTACACGGGTTGGTATCAAACACTGCTGTATTGCGGTGAGCACGCCGATGGCGCTCCGATGGCCACCATCACCAGCTCCCACCGGCACCCGGGCAACCCGCCGTCTCGGGCCTACCTTGCGGTGATCGACAAAGGTCTGGCCGAGCTCGGCCACACCGCGCAGCAGCGCCGCGACTACCTCGCACCGCACCGGCACGGCTCCTGATGCTCGGATAACCCAACCGGGCCGGGAAAGCGATACGGTTTGTGCTGCATGGCACGTGAATTTGATCCCTCAGCTCCGCTGAAGCCCCACACCAAGGTTCGCTCGGTTATCGACCTGCCCAACGTACCGATCTACAGCAACGGCAAAGTCGAGATCGCCAACGGCGTGAGCTGGACCCGCTATTGGGTCAGGTTCGAGAACGGCGAGATCGTCGGGCATATCTCCCACGGCGACGTCATCCCCGTGAAGTTCTGGAGCCAATACCTGGTGCAGAAGGAACAGAACGAACGCGACGCCGCAGAGGCCGAAGCCCGCGCAGCGGCTGCAATGGAGGCTGGCGCATCGGCCGGCGGCGAAGGAGGCGGGGCGGCCGCGGGAGGCGGCGGCTCGGTAGTCAACGGCGTCTCGATCCCACCGCACCTCCTCGAACGGTCTGCTGCCGCCCGCACCCGCCTCGGCGCCTAACCGGCCCACCAAGCCCGAGTACCACGTGGCACCCCAACACTCCCCCGCCGCAGACCGGTACCTCGACCTCCTCACGGGTTGTCTCACCCGCGAGCTCTTCCTCGACGAGGAGGCGCGCAACATCGACCTCAACATCTGGGTCGACGAGGCCGGCGGCGACCTCGACACCCTTCGCGAGGTGCTGCGAACCAACGATTGGCGCATTGTCCATCGGGGCGGCGATGCCGCAATCCGCGAGGTTGGTCACGACTGGCCGCCAACCGCCGAGACCATGGTTGGCCGTGCTCGTCTCGACAACGCCCGGGCCCTGGCCACGCAGGCACTTGTCGACGACGTGCCGGGCGACTTCATCGAGACGGGCGTGTGGCGGGGCGGGGTGACCATCTTGTTTCGGGCGGTCCTCGAGGCATACGGCGACACCGATCGCTCGGTCTGGGTGGCCGACAGCTTCGAGGGTCTCCCTGCACCCAATGCCGACCTCTATCCAGCCGACGAAGGCGTCGACCTGTCGGCGATCGATGCGCTCAAGGTTGGCGTTGAAGCGGTCAAGGCAAACTTCGCCCGCTATGGCCTGCTCGACGACCGGGTGCAGTTCCTTCCCGGATGGTTTTCCGACACGCTCCCCGAAGCACCGATCGAACAGCTGGCCGTGTTGCGCCTGGACGGCGACCTGTACGAGTCGACGATGGACGCCATCACCGCCCTCGAGCCCAAGGTCTCGCCGGGCGGCTACGTGATCGTCGACGATTACGGGGCATTCGAGCCGTGCCGGAAGGCCGTCGATGACTATCGCAAGGCCCAGGGCATCAGCGACCCGATCACGACGGTGGACTGGACAGGCGTATGGTGGCAAAAGAGCTCATGAGCCACCCCACCTATTACCACCTGCTGGCCGAACTGCATCGACGTCGCCAACCAGCGACGTACCTGGAGATCGGTGTGCATGAAGGCCACTCGTTGGGTCTCGTGGCGCCGACCACCAAAGTCGTCGGCATAGACCCCGAACCCAAGATCGTCGGCGACCTCGACGACCACATCTCGATCGTGACCGCCACCAGCGACGACTACTTCGCGTCCGAGGCCGGCCAGGCCCCCTTTGGCGACGCCCCGATCGACATGGCGTTCATCGACGGCATGCACCACGTGGAGTTCGCACTCCGGGACTTCATCAACATCGAAGCCCGCAGCGCGCCGGGCTCGACCGTCCTCATCCACGACTGCATGCCGATCGACGAAACGACGGCTTCCCGCGAACGCACCACCGTGATCTGGAGCGGCGACATCTGGAAGCTGATTCCGTTTCTTCGCGAGCACCGACCCGACCTCGACGTCACCGTGCACGACGTCGAACCCACCGGCCTGGCCGAGATCACCAACCTCGACCCGTCCAACACGGTGCTCAGCGACCGGTACGACGACTTGGTCGACGCCCTTATCGCCACCCCGTGGCCCGAGGATCAGCCCTCGACGTAGCGGGTTGCCAATTCGTCGAGAATTCTCACGCACTCCTCCGCGGTCTCGGAGAGAATATCGGCCACCGGGCGGATGCTGTCGATACGACCAGCCACCTCGCCGCACAACGCCAGCGCGGCATTCATGTCGCCGCCGAAGTACAGGTCGGCCATACCTGCCATGGCAGTCATGGCGTTCGTTTCGGTATCGAACTTCAGCGCGGTTGACGTAGTGGTCTTCAGCGCCCGCAATGCGGGTGAGGTGTGGCTGTTGAGGAACACGGTGTCGGTCTCGGCGGCGGCGACGATCGCGTCCTTCCAGTTGGTGTGGATCGGCGACTCGGCGGCCGACACCATACGGGTGCCCATCTGGATCGCTTCGGCGCCCAGCGCAAAAGCCGCCGCCATCGAAGCCCCATCGACGAAACCACCAGCGGCAACGATCGGGACATCGACTTTCGAGCGCACCAGCGGCAGCAGAACCATGCTGGCCACCGGTACCGGGTTCTTGAACCCTCCACCCTCGCCGCCTTCGACAACCAATCCGTCGACGCCAGCGTCCACGGCCTTCTGCGCGCCGCGCAACGTGGGCACAACATGGAACACCGTGAGGCCTGCCTCCTTCAGTTGCGCGGTGTACGCCTCGGGGTTACCCGCCGAGGTGGTCACGAACTTCACGCCCTGATCGATCACAAAGTCGACGATGCCGGGGTCACGCACAAAGGCCTGAGCGATATTGACGCCAAAGGGCTTGTCGGTGAGGTCGCGCATCTTGCGAATTTCCTCTTTCACCGCGTCGAGTTCGCCCGAGGACGTCTCGATAATCCCGAGGCCGCCGGCCTCAGAAACCGCCGAGGCCAGCTGGCTGCGGGCTATCCAGCCCATCGGAGCCTGGATGACGGGTATCTCAATACCGAGGAGGTCGGTGATGCGGTTCTGAAAGCTCATGCGCCGCACGGTAGTGTCCCAGGTGATGAACGTTGTAGTTATCTACGAAAGCCGCTCAGGCAACACCCAGCGGGCCGCCGAGCTCATTGCCTCCGGGGTCCTCCGCGACGGTGGCCACGCCGCCGCGTACCCCTCGACCGCCGTCGACCTCGCGGCAGTCTCTCAGGCCGACCTCATCGTCGTCGGCACCTGGACCGATGGGCTGTTTTTCTTCGGCCAACGGCCTGGCGGTTCGATGCGGCTGTGGGAAATGCCCGAGATCCACCACAAACGCGCCGCGGTGTTCTGCACCTATGCAAAGAACCCCGGCAAGACCGTGCAGAAGCTTGCCGACCTGGTGGAAGCCAAAGGCGCCACCGTCGTTGGGGGCGATGCGTTCCACCGCAACAACCTCGTGGAAGAAACCGACAACTTCGTCAACGGCCTGCTCTCACTGGTGTAGCTCCTCCGTGGAACCAAGCGAGCAATCCCCCGACTCGCTCGCCCAGCTGGTCGCCACCTCGGCGATGGTCGCGGCCACCAGCAAACGAAAAGAAAAGACCGAAGCACTCGCCGCGCTCTTGGCACCTCTCGCCGCACCCCATGCCGAGATCGCGATCGGTTTGCTGGTCGGTGAACCCCGGCAGGGACGAATCGGGGTGGGTTGGTCGGCGGTGTCCAAGGTCATCTACAACGCGGCCACCAATCCAAGCCTTCGCCTCACCGATGTCGATGACGCGATCGTCGAACTTCAGGCGACCACCGGCCCCGGGTCGGTGGCCCGTCGCTCCGAACAACTCACCCAGCTGTTCTCCACGGCCACCGATGCTGAGGCCGATTTTCTCAAACGACTCTTTGTCGGCGAGGTTCGCCAGGGAGCCCTTGAGGGATTGGTAGCCGACGCCGTGGCCAAAGCCCACGGCATTCCGGCCAAGGTCGTGCGGCGAGCGGCAATGCTGTCGGGCGATTTGGGGCACGCAGCATCGGTAGCTGCTACCGATGGCCGGGCCGGCCTGGAGGCGATTGGATTGTCGGTGCTGACCGCCATCCAACCCATGCTCGCCGCGACGTCAACCGATGTGGCCGAAGCACTCGAGGCAACCGGCGAAGCGTCGGTGGAATGGAAGCTTGATGGCGCCCGTATTCAGGTACACCGCACCGGCAACGACGTTCGAATCTTCACCCGCAACCTCAACGACATCACCGAACGACTACCCGAAACCGTTGCGCTGGTTCTCGACCTGCCATGTGACGCCGTCGTACTCGACGGCGAAGCCCTCTTCTATCGCGACGATGGCCGCCCTGAAGCCTTCCAGGACTCGATGTCCAAGTTCAGCCAGGACGAGCGAGACCATCCCGAAACCAGCGAAGCACTCCGGTGTTCGTTCTTCGACATCCTTCATGTCGATGGCCGAGACCTGATCGACCTGCCCCTCACCGAACGACTGGTTGAGCTCGAGCGGGTCGCCGGTCCGCATCGCATCCCGGCTGCTACCACGACCGACGCGACGATCGCCGAAGGCATTCTCGAAGAATCGCTGGCGCGCGGACATGAAGGGGTCATGGTGAAGGGGGTCGACGCCCCCTACCAGGCAGGTCGCCGCGGGAAATCGTGGCGCAAGGTCAAACCGGTCCACACGCTCGATCTGGTCGTGCTGGCCGCCGAGTGGGGTCATGGGCGGCGCACCGGCTGGCTGTCGAACCTTCACCTTGGTGCCCGGAACGACGCGGGCGACGCTTCCCGGGACGAGGGCGGCGCCGAACCCGAATTCGTGATGGTTGGAAAGACCTTCAAGGGACTCACCGACGAACTCTTGCGCTGGCAGACCGAGTCGTTTCCCGAGCATCTCGAGCACCACGACCCACCATGGGACGGAGTCGATCCGCCACCGTGGGGAACCATGTACCTCCGCCCCCATTTCATCGTCGAGATCGCACTCGATGGGGCACAGACCTCCTCGAAGTATCCCGGCGGGGTCGCCCTTCGATTCGCCCGAGTGCGCTCGTACCGGACCGACAAGACCCTGGCCGAGGTCGATCCGCTCAGCGCCGTTCGCGCGCTTCGGTCCTGAGCAGAACCTCAACACCCGCCCGCGACAAGCAGCTAGGCAAGGTGGGTTCCCGCCGCCGGAAGGGTGGGAATGACCTGGGGCGTCGCACGAGACCGTCGCCGGAATTCGCGGGCGATGTCGTCGGCCGCCGAGTCGGCGGCTTCACTGCTCACCAATGCGACGCACGCGCCAGCAAACCCCGCACCCGTGAGGCGGGCACCAAATACCCCATCAACGGTCATCGCAACATCCACCATGATGTCGAGCTCGGGACCCGACACCTCAAAGTCATCGCGAAGCGACTCGTGGCTTGCCACCATGAGGCGCCCGGCCTCAGGCCAGTCCCCGGCCGCCGCAGCCCTACCCCAGTCGAGCACCCGTTGGTTCTCTGACAAGACGTGTCGCGCCCGGCTCCGGGC
>CAZGVQ010000154.1:0-8000 GCA_964529355.1 uncultured Acidimicrobiales bacterium | reverse complement strand
GGAGCTGCAGGCGGAGACTTCGCCGGCACCGAGCTCACCGTCGCAATCGTCGGTAACGGCGCAACCAACGACATCCAGACCCTGACTCCTGAGTTCTTCAGCGAGCCAAGTGGCATCAACGTCAACTTCGTCCAGCTCGAAGAGCAGGCGCTGCGTGAGCAGGTCACCCTCGGTGTTGGTACCGGTGGCGGCGAGTTCGATGTCGTCATGATTGGCCCATACGAAGCTCCGCAGTTTGGTGTGAACGGCTGGCTCGAGGACCTCACTCCTCGCGCAACCGCCGACGCCGAATACAACGTTGACGATCTGCAGCCTGCAGTTCGCGGCGCGCTGAGCGTCGACGACGCTCTCTTCGCTGTTCCGTTCTACGCTGAGTCGTCGTTCATCATGTACAACCAGGAGATCATGGACGCCAATGGCATCGACTTCCCCGAGGCACCGACCTGGGACGAAGTTGCTGCGATCGCACGTCAGGTCGACACCGATGAGACCGCCGGCATCTGCCTCCGTGGTCTTCCCGGCTGGGGCGACCTCGGCGCATCGCTGACCACCGTTGTGAACACCTTTGGTGGCACCTGGTGGGAAGCCAACGCAGACGGCACCCCTGGTGAAGCACAGATCAACCAGCCAGACAGTGGCTTCCGTGCAGCTTTCGAGTTCTACGTTGACCTCCTCAACGATGCTGGTCAGGACGACGCAGCAAACTCGAGCTTCCCGCAGTGCCTCGACCAGCTTCAGAACGGCAACGTCGCCATGTGGTACGACGCAACCGTTGCAGCAGGTATCCTTGAGGGTGACGACAGCCCAATCGCCGGAAACCTCGGCTTTGCGCTCGCTCCCACCGTTGAGACCCCTGGCGCCGGTTGGCTCTGGACCTGGGCTTTCGCAATTCCCGCAGGCTCGGATGAACCCGACGCCGCTTGGGAGTTCATGAGCTGGGTAACCTCAGAAGAGTTCATCCGCACCGCTGGTGAGAACGGACCGGGTGGCTGGCCAGCAGCTCCCCCAGGATCCCGTGTCTCCACCTACAGCATCCCGGAGTACCTCGAAGCAGCTGGATCGTTTGCCGAGCTCACGCTTGACCAGATCAACGCTGCCGATCCCAACAACCCAGGCACCACTCCTCGACCCGGTCTCCCCGGCGTCCAGTACGTAGGTATCCCTGAGTTCCAGGACATCGGAACCCGTTGCACCACTGAGTTCTCGGCAGCAATTGCCGGCTCGATCTCGGTGGACGAAGCACTGGACCGCTGCCAGGAGATTGCCTCCGAGGTCAGCCAGTAATTCCAAGCAGTACAACTGCTTAACCTCACTCAGGTATGTTCCTGAGCGAATTGTTTAAGGATCCGTCGTGACCACCGAAAACCCGACAGCTAGCACGCATAACGTCGCTATTCATGCAGACGCTATAAAACGTGCCGAGCGTCGAGATCGGTGGTCACGGCGGCTTCCGCTTTTACCGGCGTTGATCTTTACGATCGTCGTCACCCAGGTTCCCTTCGTCATTGCGCTGTGGTACTCGCTCAACGACTGGGCGTTCCTCATCCCCGATTCGTTCGAATTCACCGGACTCTCGAACTACGGCCCCATCTTTACGAACAGCTTCTTTCGTCGGGCCATCATCAACACCTTCTGGACCACCTTTGGTGTTGCCTTCATCTCGACGATTCTCGGGATTGGGTTGGCGGTCCTGCTCGACAAGAAGTTCATCGGACGCTCAGTCGCCCGAACCCTTCTCATCACCCCCTTTCTCATCATGCCGGTAGCCGCCTCACTCATCTGGCGTAACGGCATGCTCGACGCCACGTTCGGCTTCCTGAACTGGCTCGTCGAACTGTTCGGCTTCGAACAGATCGAATTCACCAGCCGCTTCCCGCTGCAGAGCGTGATGCTGGTGCTGGTCTGGCAGTGGACTCCGTTTCTCATGCTCATCTTGTTGGCTGGATTGCAGAGTCAGCCGCCATCAGTACTCGAGGCCGCTCGGGTCGACGGCGCCACCTCGTTCGGCATCTTCCGACAGATCACCCTTCCCCACCTTCGGAGCTACATCGAGCTGGGTGCGCTTCTGAGCTCGATCTACCTCATCCAGACCTTCGACACGGTCGACCAGCTTGTTGCCGGCGCGGCCGGTGCCCAGAACGTGCCGTATTTCGTGTACCTCCGAGCAATCGGTGGCGGCTGGCAATTCGGCGAGGCCTCAGCCTTTGGCATTGTTGTTGTTATTGCCTCGATCATTCTGGCGAACTTCTCGCTGCGGGTGCTTTCGGGCCTACTTGATGGAGCGGATGTCACATGAGCGGTTCCGGTGGAGATGCCATCGTCGGCTACGACAACAAGTTCGGAACCTTCATCACCACGATTCTGGGCTGGGCCGCAACAATCGTCTTCTTCTTCCCCGTCTTCTGGATGGTGCTCACCTCCTTCAAAGAGGAATCCGACGCCCAGAACGAGACGCCGGTGTTCTTCTTCGATGCGTCCTTCGATCGTTACCGCGACGTCATCGACAGCACACAGGGCACGCTTACCTTCGCCAAAGCCTTTGCCACGTCGTTCTGGGTGGTCATCCTCTCGACCATCGTCGTGCTCATTTTGGCGATTCCGGCGGCCTACTCGCTTGCCATCAAGCCGATCGAGAAGTGGCGCGACGTGCTCTTCTTCTTCATCTCGACCAAGTTTCTCCCCATTGCAGCGGCAGTTCTCCCGCTGTTCTTCTTCGCTCGGTTCTTCGACCTGCTCGATACCCGGCTCGTTCTGATCATCGTCTACACCGCGCTCAACCTGCCGCTTGCCATCTGGATGATGCGTTCCT
Source organism: uncultured Acidimicrobiales bacterium (assembly GCA_964529355.1). Classification (GTDB taxonomy): domain Bacteria; phylum Actinomycetota; class Acidimicrobiia; order Acidimicrobiales; family SHLQ01; genus CALLQB01. Next base: position 5,191 of record CAZGVQ010000154.1, on the reverse strand, counting down.
TCTTCGACGAGGTCCCCAAAGAACTCATCGAGGCCGCGCAGATCGACGGGGCTTCGCTTTGGAGCCAGCTTCGATCGGTGATTCTGCCCATCGTGTCGCCGGGCATCGCGGCCACTGCTTTGTTGTGTTTCATCTTCGCCTGGAACGAGTACTTCCTAGCGCTGAACCTCACCACGTTCGACGCGCAGACCGTGCCGATCTGGGTGACGACAAACGTCGACTCGCGTGGGCCGTTCCTGGCCAAACTTTCTGCCGCAGCAACCGTCGCTTCGATCCCTGTCGTGGCCGCCGGATGGATCGCTCAAAAGCGGCTTGTACGTGGTCTTTCTCTTGGAGCAATCAAGTAAGTTGCTCGCTGAGCAAACAAATACATGACGCGCGGGATTCTTCGGCGTCAACGGAAGGAATCCAGTGGCCGAGGTTAAATACGAGGCGGCAAGTCGAATCTACGGGTTTGGCACCAAAGAAGAAGTTCGTGCGGTTGACACGCTGGACCTCGACATTGTCAACGGTGAGTTGTTGGTGTTGGTCGGGCCCTCCGGTTCGGGCAAGTCCACAGCGCTACGCATGCTCGCCGGCCTCGAGCCGGTGAACGAGGGTCGGATCTTCATCGAAGGTAACGACGTCTCACTCACCCCGCCGCGAGATCGCGACATCGCGATGGTGTTCCAGAACTACGCGTTGTACCCCCAGATGACCGTGGGCGAGAACATGGGATTCGCGCTCAAGCAGAAAAAGGTCCCCAAGGAGGAGCGGAAGCAGCGGGTAGAAGAAGCCGCCCGCATCCTCGACCTCACGCCCTACCTCGACCGCAAGCCCAAAGCCCTCTCAGGCGGTCAGCGCCAGCGTGTTGCCATGGGCCGTGCCATCGTGCGGGAACCCAAGGTGTTCCTGATGGACGAGCCGCTGTCGAACCTCGACGCCAAGCTTCGCGTGCAGACCCGTACCGAGCTTTCCGACCTGCAGGCCCGGCTGGGCGTCACCACCGCCTATGTCACCCACGACCAGGTCGAAGCTATGACCATGGGTCACCGGGTAGCGGTGCTCGATCACGGCAAGCTGCAGCAGGTCGACCAGCCTAGAACCCTCTATAGCAAGCCCATGAACCGCTTCGTAGCTGGCTTCATCGGCTCACCAGCCATGAACCTGCTCGACGTGGAACATAACGGCGAACCGGCAATCGCTGGTGTGCCTGTGCCTCTCGAAGCCTCTGTTGCCGACGCGCTCAAGGCCAGCGGCGATACCAAGATCAGCGTTGGCGCCCGGCCCGAGCATATGAAGCTGATGGCCGAAAGCGATGGCCAGGGAATCATGGGCGAGGTCACCGTGGTCGAAGAACTCGGCTCCGAGGCCTTCGTCCACGTGAGGACCCAGCACGAGGGTGGCGATCTCAACCTGGTTGTTCGCGACGCAGGCGAAACCGCCACCCAACGAGGCGACAACGTCACCGTCGGGTTCGATGGTCCGATCCACATTTTTGGCACCGACGGCGAGCGCCTCGGCGACTGAGACCGCTGGTGCCCCTGGAAAACCTCCCCACCCGACACCCCTCCAGGTTGCGGGGGCGATCCAGGGGCACCGGTTCGGTTCCCTCTGCGAGAGAGGCTGACCTGCTGTGACCGACCAATCTCGAACGGCGATTGTGAGCGCCGGTGAGGCGCTTGTCGATTTCGTCCCCGACCCGGTGCCCGGCGGCGGCCCGATGAACGTGGCCATCACCGCAACGCGCCTCGGTGGCTGGGGAGTCTTTGGCGGCTGTATCTCCACTGACGAGTTCGGGCAACAGATCTGGGATCACCTTGTCGCCAACGAAGTTGATCTGAGCCTCACGTCGCGCAGCGATGCTCCCACCGCTCGGGCGATTGTTGAGCATGTGCCCGAACTGCGTTTCCGGTTTGAGGGCAGCGATACCGCCGATACCCAGCTCGAGACGCTCGACATCGACTCGCTGGGCGGTGGACCACACCTGTTCCATGGCGGCACCCTTGGTATGTTCCGCGGTCGCACCGCCGAAACGTTGGCCGCGGCGGCCGAACGCCACGACGGCATCGTGTCGCTCGACCCCAACGTTCGCCCGCAGATCATCGACGATCGCGAGCAGTGGCTGCACTTCCATGAGCGCTGGCTGCCCAACGTGTCGATCTACAAGGGCTCTGACGAAGATCTCTCATGGATCTGGCCCGATCGCTCACCAGAGGCCTCGGCCGAGGCCGTGCTGGCCGCGGGGGTTCCCGTGGTGATTCTCACCAAGGGCGGCGAGGGTCTGTCGATTCTCACTCCGCATGGCTCTTCTGACGCTCCGACCCCTGAGGTTGAGGTGGTCGACACCGTCGGTGCCGGCGACACCATCGTTGGTGCGGTCCTGACCTCGCTGGCGGAAATGGCCGTCACGACTCCTTCGCAGCTCATGGACGTATCCGCCGAAGCGTGGAACACCATCGCCCAGCGATCGGTCGACGCAGCCGGGGTCACCGTCTCACGTGCTGGTGCAAATCCGCCCTATCGTCACGAGCTCGACTGGGGCGCATCGCCCGACGCGTGATGGGCAGCACAGCTGGCGTTGCTATGGTCGGCTTATGGCTTTTCGTCGTCGTCGTGCCCGGGCTAGCAAGCCCACGGGCGCCTTTACCTACTCGCAGTGGGATGGCACGCAGGTCGGCTTTGAGCTGAAGGCCGACGACCTGTTCGCCGAGATGACCGACGACCTGCTGTATCACGGCGACCTCAACGCGGCGATCCGCCGGATGATGCAGGATGGCTTCGAAACGCCCGACGGCGATCAGCTACAAGGCCTGCGCGAGATGCTCGAACAGCTTCGCGAGCGACGCCAGGAGCAGCTCGATAACCACAACCTGGGTGGCGTCTATGACGACATTGCCCAGGAGCTTCGCGAAGTGCTCGACTCCGAACGCGAGGCGTTACAGGAGCTGCTGGACCTGGCAGGATCCACCGACGATGCCGACGCGGCCAGCAAGGCCCAAAATGGCCAGATCGAGCTCGACATGCTGCCGCCGGATCTGGGTGGCCAGATGAAGGGTCTACAGAACTACGACTTCACGTCCGAGGCCGCCCAGCAACAGTTCGACGAACTGGTCGACAAGCTGCGCGAGCAGCTCATGCAGAACTACGTCGACCAGATGAGTGGTGCCTTCGAGAACATGTCGCCCGAAGACATGGCGCGCATGAAGGACATGATGGCCGCGCTCAACGACATGCTCGAGAAGCATCAGCGGGGCGAGGAAACCGACTTCGACGGCTTCATGGACAAGTTTGGCGACTTCTTCCCCGAGAATCCGCAGAACATCGAGGAACTGCTCGAAGCCATGGCCCGTCGTATGGCCGCCATGCAGATGATGATGAACTCGATGACGCCCGAGCAACGTCAGCAAATGCAGGACCTCAGCGACGCGCTGCTCGAAGACATGGACCTGCAATGGCAGGCCGATCAGCTCAGCGAAAACCTGCGGGGCATGTTCCCCGACATGGGCTGGGATCAGTCCTATGACTTCAATGGTGCCGATCCGCTCGACTTCAACTCGGCGGCCGAGATGTTTCGCGAGCTGGGCGACCTCGACCAGCTCGAGAACCTGCTCCGCGGCGCACGCAATCCCGGAGCACTCGCCGAGGTCGATGTCGATCGGGCCCGCGAACTCCTTGGCGATGATGCCGGCGACAGCCTCGAGCGCATGGCCGAGATCTCCAAGATGCTTGAAGATGCCGGCTATCTCCAGCGCAAAGAGGGGCGCTATGAGCTCACGGCACAGGCCATCCGCAAGATCGGCCAGAACGCGCTCGGCGACCTGTTCAGCAAGCTCACCGCCGACAAGCTGGGCCGCCACTCGATGGAAGAGACGGGTATCGGGCACGAGCGGGCCTATGACACCAAGCCCTATGAGTTCGGCGATCCGTTCAACCTGCACATCGAACGCACGGTGCGTAACGCAGTGACCCGGTCAGGCGGCGGCACACCGGTGCGGCTCACCCCCGATGACTTCGAGGTCGAACGAACCGAACGATCCGTGCGCTCGAGCACGGTGCTCATGCTCGACCTCTCGCTTTCGATGCCGATGCGCGACAACTTTCTTCCCGCCAAGAAGGTGGCGATGGCGCTGCACAGCCTCATCAATACGCAGTACCCGCGCGACTACATGGGAGTCGTCACCTTCGCTGCCGTGGCCCATGAGATCAAGCCCGAAGAGCTTCCCGAGGTTTCGTGGGACTACGACTACGGCACCAACATGCAGCACGGGTTCCAGCTGGCCCGGCGCATGCTGGCCCGCCAGACGGGGACCAAGCAAATCATCATGATCACCGACGGTGAACCCACGGCTCACCTCACCCCGTCGGGCGCGCCGTACTTCAACTACCCGCCCTCGCCGATGACGGTCGACCTCACCATGAAGGAGGTCATGCGGTGTACCCGAGACGACATCCGCATCAATACCTTCATGCTCGACGCCACGTCGTATCTCACCGACTTCATTGAGCGGATCACCAAAATCAACGGCGGCCGGGCGTTCTTCACCACCAATCAGAACATCGGCGACTACGTCCTGGTCGATTTCGTCGAGAACAAGCGCAAGCTGCTCCAGGGCCGATAAGACACGAGGTCACGAGGATGCATCGCGGGGCACAAGCGCGTTCTCAGCGGCAGATTGCCATGCTGTTTCTGCCAATAACACTCACCATCGCCGCCATTGCAGCGATGGTTGCATCGGCTGCACCACTTCACGCCCAGGCGATCCGCGTTGAGTCCGGCGCCGCCGCCATCGACCCCAACGAACCGCCGCTCCCCGATGAGCGGGTGTTGGTCATCCACGACTCGATCGGCCTCGGTGCCCGAGCCGAGATCAACGCCGCCTTCCCCAACTCCGAGGTGAACTACCTGGGCTTCGTGGGATTTCGGGCCGACGTGGCTGCCGAACTTCTCGCGGAGCGACCTGGCCTGGTGAGCGACCGCGTGGTGGTGCAGTTAGGCAGCAACTACGACATTTCCTCGCAGTTTGCCAGCCACCTCGATCTCCTGATGGCGCAGCTGTCGGGTGCAGACCACGTGACCTGGTTGAGCCCACCGCGCTACGTCCCGGTGATGAACGCGGTCACCGCCGCCATTGATAGTGCCACCAGACAGTACGGAAATCTCCAGCTGGCCGATTGGGGCGCAGAGTCCGACGCCAACGCCAACTACACG
>CAZGVQ010000153.1:0-8024 GCA_964529355.1 uncultured Acidimicrobiales bacterium | reverse complement strand
GTAGTCGGTGCCCTGAATGTGGCTCATGTCGTAGCACTCGATGCGCAGCGGAGCCGCCGGAAGGTCAAGCTGATCTTGCAGTTCGTTGAGCGCCCGCGAGCGACTGTTGTGATCGGACGCCCGCTTCAGCCGGTGCCGGGTGAACTCTTCATGGGCATTGCGGGTAACGGTTTCGAGCAGTGCCTTCTTGTCGCCGCGCTGCGGAATCCGAATCTGCACATTTGAACCGCGCGCCTCGGACAGCCAGAGCTCGTACAGCTCAGGGTTGGCCGACTCGAAGGGCGCCAGAACCAACTTGGGTACACCCAGCGGAGGCGGGTCGTAGTAGAGCCCTTCGAGAATGGTGTCGAGCAGTTCGGAATCGCTCACATCCTCGACCCGGTCGAGCACGAAACCCTTGCGGCCCACCACTCTCCCCCGCCGCACAAAGAACACCTGAACCGCGGCTTCGAGCTCGTCGGCGTGGATACCCACCACGTCGAAGTCGTCGTTGGTTTCGGCCACCATCTGCTGTTTCTCGATGGCTTTGCGCACGCTGGTGAGCCGGTCGCGATGCCGGGCCGCAAGCTCAAACTCATGCTTCTCCGCGGCCTCGGTCATCTCGGTTTCGAGTCGGGCCACCACCTCGGCGGTGTCGCCGTCGAGAAACGACAGCAACTCTTCGACCAGCTGGTCGTACTCCTCCTCCGACACTGCGCCTATGCACGGCCCCGAACACTTCTCGATGTGAAACAGCAGACACGGTCGCCCAGTCCGCTGATGTCGTTGAAGCTTGTTGTCGCTGCAGGTGCGAACGGGAAAGGTGCGAAGCAGAAGGTCGAGGGTCTCGCGGATCGCGTAGGCGTGACCGTAGGGACCGAAGTAGCGCACCCCCTTCTTGCGTTTGCCTCGCATCACCATCGCCCGCGGGAACTCATCGGACATCGTCACGGCCAGAAACGGATAGCTCTTGTCGTCGACCAGGCGAATGTTGAACCGTGGACGGTGTTGCTTGATAAGGCTGTACTCGAGCATGAGTGCCTCGAGTTCGTTCTCGACCTGAATCCACTCGACCGTCTCAGCCGTGGCCACCATCTGTGCGGTGCGCATCGGCAGGTTCTTGGCGAAGTAGCTGTTGAGGCGCGACCGGAGGCTCTTGGCTTTGCCGACGTAGATGACGCGGCCGTCGATGTCTTTGAATTGATAGGAACCAGGCGTATCGGGAATCGAGCCGGCTTCAGGACGCTGAACCACCTTCGTATCGTATTGCCCTCAAGGCGACTCGACGCTCGCCGACGGGAAATACCCATGTCGTTGTCGTCTTCTGCGCCCCACCTCGGCTCCACACCGACCCACGACGCGCCCCCGGTCAGCCCAGCCGCGGAGTCGCCAGTCGACCGGCTCGTGCAGCAGGCGCCGCTTGTGGTGCTCCTATTGTCGGTCGCGGTTGCGCTCTCGCACCTGCTCCTCGGCCCCAACTTCGTCCTCGACGACTTCTTCAACGTGCATGAGGGGATCCTCGGCGGACCGCTCAGCGCAACCACGGCCGAGCTCGCCGCATCCCGACCGGGCGTGTCGATTGCCTACGGCATCACGTTTGGAGTGTTTGGCAACCATCCGCTGCCCATCGTGATCGTTGCGTCGCTGGTGAACATCGCCAGCGCCCAGCTGCTGTTGCAGACCGCGCGTCAGTACCTGAACGGACGCGTTGCCCTGGCCCTCGCCGCCTTCTGGGTGGTGTTGCCCAACCACATGGCACTCGAGATTTGGCCGAGCACCATCATGATCTCGATGAGCCTGCTGTTCGCGCTCACCACCATCAACCTGCTCGGACGCGACGGCGTGTCGCGCTCGGCAATCCTCATCTTCGCCTTTGCATCTTCGGCCTTCTACGAAGGCTCACTCCCCCTGGTGTGCCTGGCGATTCTGGTGGTTCCGAAGATCCGCCGTGGCGCGATCGATACGCGACTGCTCCTGGGCGGAATCGTGTCGCAAGGTGCACTCGCCGGCTGGGTTCTGCTCAACCTTCCACCATCGAAGGCGGCGCGCGACTTCATCGCCCCTCGCGATGTCATTGGCGCGTTCTACGGAGCGGGCCTGGTCCCACCGTGGTTCGAAGCGATCTCGGTCAGCGCGTTTCTGGTGAGTTTCGCCGTGCTCGGCTTTGTCGCGTTTCGCGACCGGCGCTTCGAAGCCCCGGAGAAACTCGTGGCGGCCGGCTTTGTCATCATGGCGGCGTCCGTCGTGCCGTACCTTCGCTACTTCTTCACCCCCGTTGGCGCAGGCGACCGGCTGCAGTACCTCAGCTCCATCGGCGGAGCCGCAACGATCATCGGACTCTTCTGGGCCGCTGGCCGCTCGAAAAAACTCGTCCCGATCCTGGGCGTCGTTGCGGCGTCCGGCATGGTGCTGCTGGTGATCAACCGGGTCGACGGCACACGGGCCTGGAACCAAGCGGGCGATGACGGAGTGAGAATCCTCGAGCTGGTGGAGGCGGCAGACCTCGACCGCACGAAACCCGTGGTGCTTGGCCCCGAGCCGGTGTTCTACCGGGGCGTTACCCCGTTTCTCGACCCGTCGAATGTGCGCCCCGCCATGGCGACGCTCTTCGATGACCCCACCGCCAGCGGATTCATAACCTTCGACGAGGAAGCGTTCCTCGACGAGCCCGAAGGCCAACGGGTCGACATTGGTCCCGCGGTCGCCAACGAGTAGCAAGCCGGCCTGTTCACACTGCGTGCCGAAATGCCGATTGGAATCGGTGCGAAAGTGGATCCGTCTGATCTCGGTGATTGGCGTTATTGCAACGTTCGTCGCGCTCGGCGTGATCCACGGAACCGGCAACGGCTACAACCTCTTCACCGACACCCGGCTGGCCTCCACGCTCCTGCTTGCGGGAGCGACCGCCGTAGCCAGCTATGCGTTGGGGATTCCCGACACCATCGCCACCCGGCGCGGCATCGCCGCAGCCACGATCGTGTCGGCCCTCTTCGGCGCGGTTTCGGTGTCGCTTGTGGCTCTAGCCGTCGGTGCGCCCGTGCTGCCCCGGTCGGTGCTGGGCTATGGCGTCTTGGCCTTGATTCCCTGGCAGCTGCTGTGCTTCCGGGCAACCGCTGACGCGGCCGCTACGGCCACCACCACCCGGGTCATCGCGGTCGTCAACCCGCTGTCGGCCGACGAGATCGAGTCGGGGCTGGCCAACGACTCCGAGCAACGAGCCGAGTTGGTCGCTGCCGTGAAACCCACAGCCGTGGAAGCCATCGGGCTCGCCCGACCCCTCGAAGTGCTCGCCGAGGAGATGGAGGCCACGATGATCGTGGTCGACCAGGAGGCGCAGCTCAACGAAAGCGTGGTTGCCCAGGTGGCCAACATCCATGCCACCGGGCGTCGCGTGCGAAGCCTGTCGATGTTCATGGAGGAATGGGTGGGCAAGGTTCCGCTGTCCGAACTCGAACGAACATCGCTGTTCTTCGACGTCTCGGAGCTTCACGGATCGACCTATCCACGGCTCAAGCGCGTGTTCGACCTCGTGTTCTGCGCCGTTGCACTCCCACCCCTCGCCGTGTTGGGCATCACCGTCAGCATCGCCAACATGCTGTTCTCGGGCGGCGCCCGCGGACCGCTGCTGTTCCGTCAGGAACGTATTGGCAAAGGCGGCGAGATCTTCGAGATTCTGAAGTTCCGGACGATGCACTCGAGCGAATCGTCGCACTGGACCACCGACGACGACGCCCGGATCACGCCGGTCGGCCGGGTCCTGCGACGAACCCACCTCGATGAGCTTCCGCAGGTCATCAATATTCTGCGAGGCGACATCTCGCTGGTCGGGCCGCGACCCGAGCAGGTCGACTACGTCGAGGAACTCTCGGAGAAGCTGCCCTTCTACAACGTTCGCCACATCATCCGGCCCGGGCTCACCGGGTGGGCACAGCTCAAGCTCGGCTACACCAACGACCTCGCTGGTGCTGCCGAGAAGCTGCAGTACGAGCTGTTCTACCTTCGCCACCAAGGGCTCTCGCTCGACGCTCGCATCATCGTCAAGACGCTTCGTCACCTGTTCAAAGAGGGTGGGATGTAGCGATGGCCAGCGCCCAACAACCGCTGGTGACCTGCATCATCCCGGCGCGAAACGAGACCGCCTCTATTCGCGGGGCGTTGCAATCGGTTCTGGCCCAGGACTACCCGCTCGATCGCATCGAGGTCGTGGTGGTCGACGGCTGCTCGAACGACGACACCGCCGATGTCGCCAAGCGGACCCTCGATGGGCACGACCTCCGCCGCTACGACGTGGTGCTGAATCCCGATGGGCGCACCCCCTCCAACCTGAACCGGGGCCTGCTGTGGGCTGAGGGCGAGTACATCGCCCGGGTCGATGCTCGAAGCCGGATCCCGGCCAACTATCTCAGCCGTACCGTGTCGCTGCTCGAGACCACCGACGCCAGCGTGGTCGGTGGTCGCCAACAGGCGCGGCCCGCCGTCGATGAGCTGGTGCCGACGGCGATCGCCCGGGCGCTCAACAACGGACTCGCGATGGGCGGCTCGCGCTATCGCATCCCCGGAACTACCAGCGGCCCGTGCGACACGGCCTACCTCGGCGTCTTCCGCACGTCACAGCTGCGCGAGATGGGCGGTTGGAGCGAGCCGTTTGCCACCAATCAGGATTTTGAGCTCAACCGCCGCATGGCGGCTCTTGGTCCGGTCTGGTTCCTCGACGACATTCCGGTCGAGTACCACCCACGCCGAACGCTGGGTGAGTTGTTTCACCAGTACCAGCGATTCGGAAGCTGGAAGGTGACCTACTGGCAGACCACCGGCGACAAGCCGCTCCCCCGCCAGGTCACATTGGTCATCGCACCGGTCGCAGCCGCGATACCGGCATTTCTCGCGTTCAAGGCCTGGCCAAAGGCAGTAGCCGCCAGTGCACTCCTGGCCGCCCTCGGCGCTGACCAGGCGGGCACCGACGGACCCGATGTCCCACCGGCCGGGCGACTCATCTCCGTCGCGGCGATGGCCGCGGTGGGCGGAGGCTGGTGGTCAGGCGTGGCCAAAGGCGCGCTACAAGCCCTAACCCGCGGTCGTCGCGGACCGATTGGATAGCTGTGTCTGCCTCACCTTCTTCTCCTACGCCGTCTCCTGCTCCCTCTCCCTTTCTGCACCCGACATCGGACGTGTCCGACGACGCCTCGATCGGCGACGGCACAGCTGTCTGGAACTGGTCGAAGATCCGCGAGAACGCCTCGATCGGACGCAACGTCAACATCGGACAACACGTGTACGTCGACGCCAATGTGACGATCGGCGACGACTGCAAGATTCAGAACAGCGTCAACCTCTACGAAGGGCTCACCGTGGGCGACCGGGTCTTCATCGGCCCAGCCGTGACCTTCACCAACGACCTGAATCCTCGAGCCACCGGCGACTGGGAAATCACCAAGACCGAGGTGCACGACGGCGCATCGATCGGCGCCAACGCAACCATCGTCTGTGGCACCACGCTCGGAGCAGGTTGCATGGTGGGCGCCGGTTCCGTCGTGACCAAAGACGTTGCCCCCAACACGTTGGTGGTGGGAAACCCCGCCCGGCCCATCGGCCTCATCGACGAGCAGGGAAACCGCGTATGACACCCCGTCGACGAAACCAGGAAGATATCCGCATCGCCGCCATCGGCGTCGGTGGCATGGGCGCCAACCACGCCCGGGTTCTGGCCTCGATGAAGGGCGTCGAACTGGTCGCTGTGGTCGACGCCGACGCAACTCGCGCCGCCGCAGTTGCCGAATTCTACGGGTGCATGTCATGCACCAGCGTCGACGAGCTGCCAACCATCGACGCGGCGACCGTGGCGGTTCCCTCGTCGCTTCACGCCGAGGTCGGCGTTCCCCTTCTTCAGTCGGGCGTGCACTGCCTCATCGAGAAACCCCTGGCCACCACCGAAGCCGACTGCCTCACCCTCATGGCCGCTGCGGAGTCCGGTAATGCGCAGCTTCTTGTCGGACACATCGAACGGTTCAACCCGGCGGTGCAGCAGCTGGCCGAAATCGTGAACAACGACGAGATCGTTGCCGTTGCGGCTCGCCGCATGAGCGCGGTGAGCGGCCGCATCAGCGATGTCGATGTGGTCCTCGATCTCATGGTGCACGACCTCGACATCGTCCTCGGACTCACCGGCAAATCGGTGACCGATGTAGTGGCTCGCGGAATCGACGGTCCGCACGGCGCCGACCATGCCATTGCGCTTCTCACGCTTGAGAACGGCGCCCAGGGAACCCTTACCGCAAGTCGAATCACCCAGAACCAGATCCGCCACCTCGAAGTAACCACCTCCGACCACTTCTATGTCATCAACTACCCCAGCCAGGAGCTGTTCATCTACCGCCAAGGCCGCATTGAGGCTTCGGGCGACGTCGACCAGAAGTACCGGCTCGACGTGAACACCGAGAAGGTGTTGGTGCGCCGTATCGAACCGCTCGCCGAGGAACTCAAGCACTTTGTCGACGTATGCCGCGGCGACGCAACGCCGAAGATCACCGGCGCCGCAGCGCTTGAGGCCCTCCAGAGCGTATGGACGATCCAGTCGCTGCTGGCGGCCCAGTCATCGAACGATCAGAACCAGGCACAAGCAGCATGAGCGAACGACTCCCCCTCATCCGCCCCGACGTTCGGTTCGCCGAAGTCGAGGACGACATCCGGGCCATCCTGGCGTCGGGTCAACTCACCAGCGGCCGCTTCGTCGCCGACTTTGAGGCCACGGTGGCCGACTATGTGGGCACCGAGCACGGCGTGGCCGTTACCTCGGCAACCACCGCCCTCCACCTGGCCCTCGTCTGCGGAGGCGTGAAGCCCGGCGATGACGTATTGGTTTCGGACTTCACGTTTCCGGCTACGGCCAACGTCGTGGTCCAACAAGGAGCTCGACCGATCCTTGTCGATTCGCGCGCCGACGGATTCGAGCTCGACTCCGATGACCTGCTCGCCCGAATCACCCCAGCCACCACGGCCATCATCGCGGTCGACCCGTTCGGCCAACCGGCCGACCACACCACGCTCGAAGCAATCGCCGACGCCCACGGACTCCTCCTCATCGCCGACGCGGCCTGTTCACTCGGCGCATCGCGCGACGATCGGCGATCGGGTTCTCACGGCGACGTTGGCTGTTTCAGCTTCCATCCGCGCAAGACAATCACGTGCGGCGAAGGCGGCATGCTCACCACCAACGACGCCGAGCTTGCCGACCTTGCCCGACGGCTGCGTTCACACGGCGCCGAGCGCACCGACACCGGCATCGTGTTCAACGACGCTGGTTTCAACTACCGGCTCAGCGAACTTCAGGCTTGCCTCGGCAGTTCGCAAATGCGCCGCATCGATGAGATTCTCGACGATCGTCGAGTAACCGCCCACGAACTCGAGGCCCGTATCGGGCAGCTCGATGGCGTCACCGTCCTGTCCAGCCCGGCCAACGCCACCTGGTCCTATCAGAGCTTTGTGGTTGTCCTCGATGACCACATCGACCGTGCCGCGGTCATCGCGCATCTCGGCGAGCAGCACATCGAGTCGACCATCGGCACCTACGCCTGTCATCAGCACAAGGCCTATGAGGCTTTCGTCGGCGACCGACCGCTGCCGAACTCCGCTCGCTACGGCAATCAGGCGCTCACGCTGCCGCTGGTGCCATCGATGACCGAAGCCGAAATCGATCGCGTCGTTTCGGCGCTTGCCAGTGGCCTCGCGATCCACGGCGCGCAGCAGCGTGCCGCCTAGGAGAACCATGACTTCACCCTCCAGCCCGAAACCACCGACCGCCAAATCATCCCCCAGCCTTGCTGGACGGTCCGTGAACAACAAGGCCGTGCTCATCACCGGTGGCGCCGGATTCATCGGCAGTCACATGGCCGATGAGCTCCTGGTTCGCGGGGCCTCTGAGGTCGTCGTCATCGACAACCTCTTTGTCGGAAACCCCGAGCACCTCACCGACGCCAGTGCGGCCGGCAAGGTCACGTTGTTCAAAGACGACGCCGAGATCGCCTCTTCGGTCGATGCCATCTTCGAAC
>CAZGVQ010000152.1:0-8042 GCA_964529355.1 uncultured Acidimicrobiales bacterium | reverse complement strand
GTCCTGCGGTGAGCACATCGCCTGCCGGGTCTTCAATGCGCCGGAGCAATGCGCGAACTCTGGCCAACAGCTCGTCAAGGTCGAACGGCTTGGCCACGTAGTCGTCGGCGCCGGCATCGAGTCCGGCAACTCGGTCTTCGGTTTCGTGGCGTGCGGTGAGCATGAGCACTGGCGTCTTGTCGCCCCGGTCGCGGAGTTTGCGGCACACGCTGATGCCGTCGACGAAGGGCATCATGACGTCGAGCAGGATGGCGTCGGGTTCGTGTTCGACAGCGGCTTCGAGGGCCGCAGCTCCGTCGTTGACGGCGATGACCTCATACCCTTCGTACGACAAGATGCGCTCGAGTGCCTGGCGGATCTCGGGGTCGTCCTCAGCCACGAGCAGCCGTCGCTCGGGCTGACCATTGGTTTGGGGTGAAACGGCTGACGACAAGGGGACTCCTAGGTGCTGTGACCGGACGCTATCGCCACCGTGGCGGATTCGACACAACGCATCGGCAAGCGACCGACAAGATTGTGTAAAGCCCTGCGGTTGCGGGTTCTCCGGCGTGGCGGTGCCCGGGGCGGGACTTGAACCCGCACGAGGGGTTGCCCCCTCAGAGGGGTTTAAGCCCTCCGTGTCTGCCATTCCACCACCCGGGCGAACCAAAAACACTGTACTGGAGTACAGGTGACGCCAAGCTGTAGGGCGGAGAGCGCCAGCTCGTAGCCCGAGCCTGCGTGCCCAGGGAACGCAGAAGAGACTGTCACACCCTGGTGGCAGTATCTAGGTGTGGAACCTACGTCACTCCGATTTGCCCGAACGGCTCGCCAGTTGGCCGAGACGTCGCGCCGACTCGGGGTAACGGCTCCTGCGTTTCGTAGTCCGCCCAGGCTTCATGAGGTCGATCGGTCCATACGTCGCCATGGCGCCAGGTCAACGGTGGCGGTGCAGCTCCGCAACCGGCCGTGGAGTGCCATCGTCGCCGACATGATCGAGGGCATCGTGGTCGCGAACCACCTCGAACCCGGTCAGGCGCACCGATTGCGAGCCGAATTGTGGGAGGTCGTCGATAGCCACGAACTCCAGGTCGCATAATCCGGCGAACCAACGGGTTCTCCCGCGCTGAAATTCGTGGTGATTCAGCCGATGATAGGGGTAGTGAGATTTTCCACTTTCCGTCCCACATCTCGGCCTGGTGTTTTCCGGCGCGCGCTCGCGCTGCTCACCGGGCTTGCGTTGTTTGCGGTTTTGGCGGCCCCCACACCCGCTGCGGCGCAGGCCGACGAGACCACGGGCAATGTGCTTTCGGTGTCGTCTTGTGTGTCGACCGCCGACGATGTGCGGGTCCTGTTTCTTATCGATGAATCTGGCAGCCTCCGCTACACCGACACCGAGGACGAGCGCATCACGGCGGCCCGTTTCGCCCTCGAGAGCTTTCTCGATCTGTCGTTGGAGAAAGACGTCGGGGTTCGCACCGCCGGCTTCTCGTCTGACTTCCGCGACGAAACAGGCGGCTGGGTTGCTCTCAACGATGTCTCGGCCGCCTCGCTCGAGGAAGAGATCGACTCGTACGCCGGAAACCGCGATGGTCTCGACACCGACCTTCCCAACGCCCTCGCTGGCGCGTTCGACACACTCGACCCGGTAGACCCGGCCACCTGCAACCTTATTCTTCTCTTCGCCGACGGCGGCTATGACCTGGTTCCTCGTGCAACCCCCGAGCGGGTAGCAGAACTTGGCCTCGAAAAGTCCTATGCACCCGGAGTCGAGATCGTCGACGCCGAGTCGGTTGCCGAAGCGCGGGTGCTTGGCCGAGAAGCGCTCTGCGACGATGAAGACGGCACGATGGCCCAGATCGATGAAGCTGGCGTTCGTCTGATTACCGTCGCGCTTGCGGACAGCGAGTTCATCAATACCGAACTCCTCGAATCGCTCACCGTTGGTCGATCCGAGGGCGGCGCTTGCGGATCCGACCTCACCGGAAACCGCGGTGCATTCACCCCGGTTTCAAGTGATGACCTGGCCCTTTCGTTTGGCGCAATCACGGGACGGGTCGCAGGCGCCGATGTGGCCCGCAGCTCCATCGCAGTTTGTGCAGAAGGCGAAGATTGCGCCGGAGCACTCGAGGTTCGAGTCGACCAGCTCATCGACCGGTTTACCGTCGATGCTCAGTTTGCAGAAGCGGCTCAGGAACTGATCGTCACCCACCCCAACGGCTCCGACCGAGCCCGCCTCTCCTTCGAGCGAGAGGAAGAGGTCACGGTCGAAGGCGCCGTGGCAAAAGCAGAGTGGATTGATGAGCGATCGGTGAAGGTATCGATCATCCCCATCGGTTCCGCCGAGCTGGCCCCCGGCGACTGGCTTGTTGCCGCGCAGTCGCCCTCACCCGACAGCGACCCTGCCAATCTCCTCGTAACCCGATTCCCCAACCTTGAAGCCTCGGTTGCCCCTACCGACGCTTTCAACCTGGGCGAACCCGGACTCGTCAGCGCGTCGATCACGACGCTCGAGGGTCGCCCAATCACCGGGCTCGACATCGAGGCCAACGCCACGGTCACCGATCAGACCGGTGCCATCTTTGACGTCCCTCTCGCAAGCACCGGCGAGGACGGGACGTTCTCGGGAATGCTCAACGTCCCCAACGAATTCGTCGGACCAGCCCAGATCGATCTTGAGGTTCTGGCTCGCACCACCGATGGCCTCGAGTTCACCGACTCGGCCAGCGGAAGCGTGCTGGTCGAAGCCCGCCCCTTTGCCGTCACCGAGAACCCATCTCAGAGCCTTCTCAGTCAGATCGGCCGTCTCGGCATACTCGCAGCCATCTTCCTTGCCGCCCTCCTCGTTTGGGGATTCCTCTGGCGTCGCAACGAAGCTTCCGAAGCCCGCTTCGAGCTCGAAGGCGTCAGCGTGGCCTCGATCCCGGTGGTAATCCGTGGCGACGGCGCACTGTTCCGTATCGATGGTCAGACGCGGCCGTTGGCCATGGCCCCCACCGACTTCCACGGCCACGACGATCCAACACCCAGCAAGGTTGTGAAACTTCCCAAGGTCGAGCTGCGCGTGAAGGCCGCCAACCACCCCTTCGACGAACGCTCTGCCCAGGCCAGCTCCGACCAGCCGATCACTGGCAAGTACGGCTCGTCCGACCTCTACTCGGCCACGGTCGATTCAGAGCTGGGCGGCTCCTGGCTGTTCCTGCTCGACGCACAAAACAGCCTCGATGCAAACGCCGACCCCAGCCATCAGGCATACGGCAGTGTCGCCGGGGAGCTTCTGGTCTTCCTGGCCCGAGAGAAGACCGACGTGCCTCGGTTCTTCCAGGAGCTACCCGAGCAACTGGTTCCGGCCGCACGGCTACTGTTCCGCGACCTCAGGGCAGTCACAGCAACCAAGGCCGAGGGAAGCACGTCGGACATGCTCGAGTGGGTCGATCAGTGGGCTGGCCCAAAGGCCGACGCGACTCCCTGAGTCACACTTGCAGCCCGCCGAACACCACGGGTTGTTTGGCGTAGTCGAGATGCGGTTGACAGGTATCGGCCAGCGCGCACGATCGGCATCCAAAGAACGAAGGATTTCGGGCCACCCCGGCCGCACCGCGCCCGTCGTTGGACCGGAGTTCGAGATCGGCCAGTCGTTCGCAGAGGCGTAATCCACGCTCGATCATGGCAGTGTCCACCGGCACCTTGTGCACCTGACCTGACTTGGGCATCACCGCGGCCACGTATCCGGGGGCAATGCCCGAAGCCAGCGTTGCAGCGGTTCCCTCGAAGTCCAGAATCTGGTCGACGAATGCCGGTGCGGTGACCACCACCATCAAGGTCTCGTCGCTTGGACCCTTGGTGTTCTTGCGGCCGTACAGCGCATCGACGCGGGCCTCGACCATGAGGGCTCGGCCAGGAAAGTAGAAGCGCATGGGTGGCCCATCGACCGGCGGCGGCTTGAGCGCCTCGGCTTCTTCGTCGCCGTCGCGCACGGTCTCGAGCAGCGACGCGATCCAGCCCGCTGAGCGCGCGGCCAGAAGCGCGCGCACGCCAGGTGGCTGACGCCTCATCCAGCCGTCGACAAAGTCTGAGTCATCGGCAGCCTCGTCGATGATGTTGGCCATCGTCGACCGAACCGCGCGCTGCACTCCGGTGACCCCATCGTCGGTCAGATACCGGTGCAAGGCACGCACACCCAACCACCGGGTGGCCTTCAGCACATCCCAGCCGTCGAACCCGGTCATCGTGGTGACCCGTGCCTCGCAGTCGAGCATGGTGGTCAGGCCGAAGTTGGCCAGCCGCACTCGCTCGGAGTCCTCGGCGTCGCCGTATCGGCCCTCGAATGTCTGCAAGGCGAAAGGCTCGAGGCGCTCGCGTGCCCACTCCTGCGCGTACTGCCCCAACTCTCGAGGGTTGCGCTCGCTCATGCCACCGCGATCGAGGCCGAGGGGCAGGTGTCTTTGCGCGGGCACACCACACAGTGCGGTCCGGGTTGTTCAGCTGGCGCGACATGCGGGTTCGCGACCATGTCGATGAGTACCCGACTGGCCGCAATAAGGCGTCGCGATGCCGATTCGAGCACGCCACCGGTGACCTGCTCGACCAGGACCGGGGTCTCGCCGGTGCTTACGGTGATGATGGCCAACGGCGAGTACCCGGAGCGGAGGGTTTCGAGTAGCGCATAGAGAAAAGCGTCGGCCCGGTGGTCGCTATGGGCGCCTCCCGCTTTGACCTCGACCACCACGGCGCTGCGCGGCCTTCCCGGTTGGGACAACAACATGTCGTAGCGGGCTGTGGCCAGCAACCGCTCGTCGGCAAAGGGCGCCTGGCTCGTGAACTGGGGGCGTACCACCCAGTCGAGCGACACGCCCGAGCACGTGGCCTGCACCGCCGCCGATAGCGGCTCGAGCACTCCACGCAAGGCTTCTTTCTCGGCGCGATCCGATTGCCGCCACATCGCGATGCCGGGGTTGTCCGGATCGATGGCCGCCACACCCTCAAGTACATCGAGCAGGTCGAGCGGCTTCCGAGGCGACATAGCGGCCACCACTGCAGCAACGTCGGCGACCGCACCACGTAGTGAATGGATCGGCTCGATGTCGCTGGTGAGATCGGCCAGCGCTTTCGCCGGACACGCCAGCACCGAGGTGACTCTGCCTTTGGGGACGCGAACCGGGAATCGCGCCGGATCGATGCCGGCTGCGTCGACCAATGCGGTCAGTTCGCCGTCGATGGATTGCCGGAGGTCCTCGACGTCGTCGCTGGCGTAGGACGTCGTCCCGATCTTGGACTCGAGGTCATCGAGAACCGACCCGAGGGTCACCGGTGGGGTGGACATGCTCCGACCGTAGCAACCATGACAGGATGACCCGATGGACTTTGTACGCGTAGAGCAAGTGGACGGCGTCGCCGTCATTACCCTCGATGATCCTGATCGTCGCAATATCGCCAGCCTTCCGATGAGCGCCGAACTCGATGCGGTGTTTGACGAAATCGAGGCCGACGACAGCGTTGGTGCCGTGGTGCTTACCGGCGCGGCTCCGGCGTTCTCCGCGGGCGCAGATCTCGAGGATCTTCTTGCTGGCGGGGGCCGCGATGGCCTGATGGCGGTGTATGCCGGATTCCTCCGATTCGCCAACACTCCCCTCCCCACCATCGCCGCCGTCAATGGCGCCGCGGTGGGCGCAGGCATGAACTTTCTGCTGGCGTGCGATGTCATCATCGCGGGCGAGTCGGCGAAGTTCGACAGCCGATTTCTTCAGATCGGAATCGCTCCGGGCGGCGGCCATACCTGGCGGATGCGCAACCACACCGATCTTCAGACGGTAAAGGCCATGGTGCTGTTCAGCGAGGTTCTCAGCGGACGCGAAGCCGAACGGGTTGGTCTGGCCTGGCGGTGCGTACCCGACGATGAGCTGGTCGACCACGCAGTGGCTATGGCCCGCAAAGCCGCTGCGGCGCCGCTGGAACTGGTCACTCGCACCAAGAAGACCATCGTCGATACCGAGATGGTGAAATCGGGACCCGAGTCGGTCGAACACGAAATCGACACCCAGGTGTGGTCGATGGGTGAACCAGAATTCGTCGACCTCGTCACCCGCCTCAGGAAGAACATCTCCTCAAAGTAGAGCCGTTTGCGTCGCCTGGAAGCCTGTAGGGCGGAAGGCGCCAGCCTGGAGCCCGAGCCCCGCGGCCTGCGTGGCCGAGGAACGCAAAGTTACAACCAGGCTGCTTCCAGCTCTTCTCTTCGGGCGGCCCAGTCTTCGGCGGTTACCGCGTAGCGAACGTGGTCTTCCCAGACCCCGTTGATTTCGAGGTACCGCATGGCGGTTCCTTCGTTTCGCAGGCCGAGCTTTTCCATGACCCGACGGCTTGCAGTGTTGCGGGGAATCACCGACGCCTGCACCCGATGTAGTCCAAGGTCCTCGAACGCGTACTTCACGGCCACCACAAACGCTTCGGGGGTGTAGCCGTGACCCGCGTGGGTCTCGTCGATCCAGTAGCCGATGTACGCACTCTGGAAGGGTCCGCGTTGAATCGAGGAGATATTCATCTCGCCCGCAAACGCACCGCCCACGAAGATTCCGAACCCGTAGGCGGTTCCGACCTGGCGCTCGCGTTGACGAGCGCTGCATCGCACCGAGAACGCGTGCACGTCTTCGATGGGGTCGGGGTGGTTCGGGAGTCGCTGGGGCTCCCACTTGAGCAGCCACTCGGCGTTGCGACGCCGGACTTCGCGCCATTGTTCGAAATCGCTCGCCACGAGGGGACGGAGCAGCACGCGACGACCAAAGAGCGTGGTCATGTCACTCGGCGTCCGTCTGTCCTGAATCGTCACGAGCACTCATGCTACGTATCAGACCATCCAAGATGTCGGATTCGGAAACCAGTAGTTCGTCGAAACCGAAATACCGCATGATCCGAACAAGGATGCACATGCCACCCACGATGACCTCGGCCCGGTCGGCCTCGAGGCCCGGGTTGTACCGGCGGTCCTCCAGCGACTCGGTGGCCACGGTGCGGTAGACATCCTCGGCGGCCGGCTTGGTGAGGGTGAAGTGGTGGATAGCGTCGCGGTCGTATTCGTGGAGACCCTGCTCGATCGCGGCCGCCGAAGTGACGGTTCCGGCCAGGCCAACCATGGTTGACGCGCTCATCATCATGGGGTGCAGCCGCGCCACGTCGTCGAGGTGGGTCTCGGTAATCGACAGGCAGGCCACGAGCTCTTCGGGGAGCGGCGGGTCGGACTCGACGTAGGTTTCGGTGAGCCTCACGCAACCGACATCGATTGATATGCCCGCCTCAAACCGGGCTGCTCCGAACGCGAACTCGGTGGAACCCCCACCGATATCGACCACCAGGTAGGGCCCCTTTGTCGGATCGAGGTCGGCGGTTGCGCCTTCGAAGGAAAGTTTGGCCTCCTCCTCGCCCGACAACAGTTCGGGTCGGACGCCCAAAATCGCCTGCACGCGATCGAAGAATTGGGCGCTGTTCGACGCATCGCGGGCTGCGCTGGTAGCCACCACCCGCACGTTGGTGACCTGGTGCTCGTCGAGCAGCGTCTTGTAGTCCTCCAACGCAGCAGCGACCCGTTCGACCGCCTCATCGCTGAGCCGGCCCGAGGTGGACAAACCCTGGCCGAGAGCGGTGATGGCGGTTCGCCGCTCGATGATGGTGCTGCCGTCGCTGATGAGCAGCCGGGTCGAGTTGGTGCCGCAATCGATTGCGCCGAAGGGAACCGGGGCACTCATGAGGTGGTTGCGTCTTCGGCGGCTGCGGCCCGCTCATCGAGTTGGTCCTGCACCCACTGGCCAACGGGGTCGGCGCCGCCCGCGAGATACCAGGCGTAGTGCGCGTGCAGACACTTCACGCCGCGCCGTGTGCCACCCACGCCGTCGTGGGGGCGCGGCCCTTCGTAGTCATCGGCGATAAGCGCATCGCGCTCTGCCGCGTAGCTGGCGTGCGCTTCCGCGATTGCCTCAAGGCCGACCGCCTCTTCGGCAGCCTTCACTCCCCCGCCCGACTCGATTCTGCCAATCTCGGCCCGAATCGAGGCACCGACCAACCAATACCGGGTG
>CAZGVQ010000151.1:0-8063 GCA_964529355.1 uncultured Acidimicrobiales bacterium | reverse complement strand
GGGTGACGGACCGACCCAGCGGATGCCGGCTTCGGCGACCGCACGGGCGAAGGCGGCGTTCTCGGAGAGAAACCCGTAACCCGGGTGAATCGCTTCGGCGCCCGTCGCCTTCGCTGCGGCGATAACGGCGTCGGCATCGAGGTAGGTGTCGTGCAGGCGGACGGCCTCGTCTGCTTCTTGAACGAACGGGGCGTCGGCATCGGCGTCGACGAAGACGGCGATGCACCGCATGCCCATCGAGCGAGCGGTACGAAAGACGCGGCGGGCGATCTCGCCGCGGTTAGCGACGAGCACCGAGCTGATTGGCGTTGGGGCACTCACAGTCGGAACACCCCGTAGCCTTCGGTGCCCTCGACGGGGCGGTTGCGAACGACACTCAAACACATGCCGAGCACGTCCCTCGTGTCGCGTGGGTCGATGATGCCATCATCGCTTATCGCCCCCGTGGCGTTCAGGGCGAGTGAGCCCTCGTCGTGAGCGGCTTCGTGCTCGGCGACGATCTGCGCGTCGAGTTCTTCGTCGAACTCTTCGCCCTTGCGAGCGGCCTGCCCTCGGCGGACTTGCGACATGACGCCGGCGATCTGCTTGGGGCCCATCACCGCGATCTTTGCGGTGGGCCACACGAAGGTGAATCGGTTGCCGAACGCCCGACCCGACATGCCATAGGTGCCGGCGCCGTAGGACGAACCGACGATCACGGTGAGGTGGGGCACCGTTGAGTTGGTGACCGCGTTGATCATCTGCGATCCCTTTTTGATGATGCCGTCAGCCTCGAAGTCCTTGCCGACCATGAAGCCAGTGATGTTCTGGAGGAACACGAGCGGCACATCGATGTGGTTGCAGAGCTGAATGAAGTGGGCGGCCTTCTGCGCCGAGTCGGGGTAGATCACGCCGTTGTTGCCCAGCACGCCGATCGGATAGCCGTGGATCGATGCCCAGCCACACACCATCGAGGTGCCGTAGCGGGGTTTGAACTCCTCAAAGCGGCTGCCATCGACCACGCGTCCGATGACTTCACGGATGTCGAGTGGCTTGCCCAGGTCCTTACCGACCAACCCCAACAGTTCCTCAGGGTCGAGGGTGGGCGGGTCGGACTGCAACGTCGGTGCCGCGTCGGGTTTGCGCCAGTTGAGGTGCGACACCACCTCGCGACACATACGGATGGCGTCCATCTCATCCTCGGCGAGATACTCGGCCAGCCCCGAGACCTCAGCGTGCTTCTGGGCACCGCCGATCGTCTCGGCATCGGCGATCTCGCCAGTTGCCATCTTCACCAGTGGCGGCCCGGCGAGGAACGCATACGTCTGCTCCTTGATGAAGATGTTGTAGTCACTAAGCCCCGGTTGGTAGGCCCCGCCGGCGGTAGATGAGCCGAAGGTGACGCAGACGGTGGGGATCTTCAACTTGGAGAGTTCGATCATCTCGTAGAAGAAGCGGCCGGTTTCGGCGAAGTGCGCGGGTACGACCGCCGACCCGACGGCGCCGCCCTCGTCTTCGTCGCTATCGCCGCCCGGCGGTCGAAGATCGCCGCCAGCGGACTCCACAAAACTGATGTAAGGGATCTTGTTGTCGCGGGCGATCTCGAGCGCCCGCATCCACTTCTTCGACGCGTACGGAATGAGGGCTCCCGCAGCGACCGTCGGATCGTTGCCCATGATCACGCACTCGACCCCGGCAATGATCCCGATGCCGGCGACCATGCCACCGCCAAGCTGATAGCGGCTGCCGTATCCAGCTAACGGGGTGATTTCGAGAAAAGGCGTGTCGGGATCGAGGGCCGCGGCGATCCGCTCGCGGATCAACAGCTTGCCGCGGCCGCGGTGACGGTCGATCGCCCTCTCCCCGCCAGAGACGACCGCTTGCTCCAGCAACTCTTCATGGGCCTGAATCAATTCGGCCATGTCGTGGCGGTTCTGCAGATACAGATCGCTGCCGGTGTCGAGCGCCGATCGCATCGCCGGGGCAAGCAGAGTTGAGTTCATCCGCGTGACCATAGTGGGTAACCAAATCGCGAACGAATTACCCCACCTGTGGTTGATCTGGTTGTGCGTCGGCGGTGCGGTAATCACCAAACTCGTCGTCGCGGTCATCTAGCGCTTTGGTGAGCCCTTTGTCGCTGGCCTTGGAGAGAAACGCATCGAGCGCCGGGGTCATGGTTCCGAGGGCGCAGAGCTCGGTGCCCACGCGAATGCCGGTGCGCACACCCATCACTTCCATCTGACGGTGCACGACGCGTTTGTTGATCTGCACCAGCATCGGCTCGATCTTGGCGATCTTCTCGGCTTCGGCCAGCACCTTCGCCTCAAGTTCGTCCAGCGGCACAGCCTCGTTGGCCCACCCCTCGGCCGCGGCCTCGACGCCGGTGATGGAGTCGCCGGTGAGCATCATGTGCATGCCCCGCCGCATCCCAAGAGTCCACGGATGGAAGTGCATGTCGGCGGTGGCAAAGCGGGTTGCCGGGTAGCCCATCTGTGCATCCTCGGCGATGTAGACCAGGTCGCAGCCGGTGGCCAGCTCGCTGCCACCTGCCAGGCAATAGCCATGGATCTGCGCGATGACCGGCTTGGCCAGGTCCCAGATGCTCATCCATGTTTCGGTGACGTGGCGCGGCCAGTGGCCGTGCCCACCCGCGGTGTGATGGGGTAGCGCCTCGTCTTCGTTGCCGCCTCCGAGGTCGTAGCCGGCCGAGAAGCTCGGCCCGGCGCCCCGGATGATCATCACGTGGATGTCGTCGTCTTCGTCGGCCTCGACCAGTCCGTCCATTAGGGCTGCGCGGAGCGGATGGTTCAGCGCATTGCGCTTTTCGGGCCGGTTGAGCGTGAACCTTCGAATGTGGGGCAGCGGTTCGTCGACGATCACGAGCGAGTCGTCCGGGGTTTCGTAACGCCTGCTGCGCCGTGCGGTGCTGGCGGTGGTCTTCGTTTCGTATGCCATGGGTGTCCTGGTTGTCCTAGTTGTCGGTGTCGTTGCTTGTTAAGGAATATTCTCCGGAAACTCGATGCGAGCCTGGACCGACCTCGGTCGATGTGGAGCCTGCAGTGATCGTGGCCGTTGCTCCGGGCGGGATGGTTGCGTCGATGGTCAGCTTGTCGTCTGTGAGGTTCCATTGTGCGCGCACGAGTCCGCGTCCGGTCTCAAGCTCGGCGCCAGCGTGGGTGATGCGGCGCGCCGGGTCCGGGATGGGCCTGATCTCGATGTGTTCGTATCCGGGTCGTTGTGGGTCGGTGTCGATACCGGCGACGTACCGGTGGAGAAACTCGCCGACCGCGCCGAACGCATAGTGGTTCTGGCTGACATCGCTGACCGAACCGTCGGGGGCAATCGCATCCCACGTTTCCCAGATGGTGGTGGCGCCCTTCGAGATGGGATACAGCCATGACGGAACGCTGGTGTTGAGAAGCACGTCGTAAGCCAATTCGACGTAGCCAGCATCGACCAGGGTGGGGCACAGCAGGGGAGTCATGGTGAAGCCGGTGGCCAACCTTGCATCGTTTGCGCGAACGGCGGAGGCCAGCGCCATACCCGCAGCGTCGAGATAGGGCGAGTCGATCAGGTCGAATGCCAGGCACGCCACGAGACCGATCTGGTCTCGTCGGAGCGGGAGGCCGTCGTCGGCGAAGAGGTGATTTCGGGCTGCCGCGACGATGAGTTCGCGGCGCTCGCGCATCGATGCGGCCTCGTCATTCCTTTGGAGCACCTCGGCAATCTGCGCGACTCGGCCAAGGGTGCGCGCGTAGTACGCCGTGGCAACCAGCGGATCGGGGCGAAGAAGTCCGCGGATCCAGTTCTTGGTGAGTGTTTCGCCTGGAGGGAGCCACTCGGCCCACTGGAATCCGTGCTCAATGATGTGGTCGTTGCTCGTGCGCTGCCCGAGGTAGGTTCGTGGGTCCACGGCTGCCCACCACGGGTCCTTCTGGGCCCGCCGATCGAGGGCTTCGACCCACCGCTGCATCATGGGGTAGTTCTCGTCGAGCGCCCGACGATCTCCGTAGTGCTGGTACAGCGTCCATGGCACGTCGACACACGCATCGGCCCAAGCTGCGGCGCCATGGGTCGGTCGCATGAAGAAGGCGTTGTAGCTCGCCGACACCGGCACCACACAGGGGATGCGCCCATCGTCGAGTTGGTCGGCGCGCACGTCGCCGAGCCATCTCGTCAGGACCGGTGCGATGTTGCGGTTGAGTGCCCCGGTGCGGCCAAAGACGGCGATGTCGCCCGTCCACCCGGCCTTCTCGCGAGTAGGGCAGTCGGTTGGAATGTCGACGAAATTTGCCAGCTGCGAGCGATCGATGTTCTCGGCCAGTTGGTTGAGCGCATCGTGCGAACTGGTGAAGTGCCCGACGGTCGGCGTGTCACTGCTCAGCACGAGTGCGGTGAAGTTCTCAGCCCGGGGCTCACTGCCCGTCGGCCATTCGTCGATCCGGGCGTAGCGAAAGCCGTGGTAGGTGAATCGGGCCGCGTAGGACTCACCCCCGGTTGCGCCCGACAGGGTGTAGCTGACCTTCTGGCGTGACTCACCGAAGGTGTCGGAGGTGAATTCGCCATCGGCGGTGAGCGTTTCGCCGTGGGTGAACCGAACACGGGAGCCCTCTGGCCCTTCGACGCTGAAATGCACAACACCAGCCAGATTGACCCCGAAGTCGACGACGGTCTCGCCCGACGGAGTCTGAAACAGCCGCGTCGCCGGTACCTGCTCGATCACTCGCACGCCGGGCCCGACCTGGGGGAGGAGTCGCTCGGTCGGACCGTTCACGATCGTTGCCGGCCGCCACGCCCGATCGTCGAAACCGGCCGATGTCCACCCCTCGGGCTCAACTCGAGCGTCGTACTCTTCGCCGTGGAAAAGGCAGGCTCTCCGGACACCGCCGGTGCTTGCCACCCAGTTGGCGTCGGTCGTGACCACCGCCTGACCTTCGACCTCGAGGCGGGCGATCGCGGCCACCTCGGTACCCCAGTTGTTCGGCTTGCGAAACACGCCTACCCGACCGCGCCACCAGCCGTCGGCAAGGGTGATGCCGATGGCGTTGGAGCCCTCAACCATTAGCGCCGAAATGTCGTAGGTCTGATGCTGGATGCGGTGGTCGTACGCGGTGAACCCCGGTCGCAGCCGCTCGTCGGTAACGGGCGTGCCATTGACCTCGACCTCGTAGATGCCGAGAGCCGAGCAATACAACCGGGCATCGGCAAGAGATTCGGTGGTGAGTTCGAAATCCCGCCGAAGGATCGGGCTTGGGCGGTCGGCGTTGTTGTCGCGTTTCCAAGGCGGTCGCCGTTTCGTCGGTACCGAGGAAGGTTGTTCGGCCAGGCTGATCCATTCTGTGCCCGCCCAATCGGTGGCTTGCAGCAATCCCATCTCGAACGATGCGGCTTCGCTCCACGGCCCCGGCGATTCACCAGCGGTGGTCCAAACCCGAACCCGCCAGCTGCACCGTTGCCGTGAGGTCAACGCAGCGCCTTCGTACGGGATAAGGATCTGCGCAGAGCCTGGCACCGGTCCGGTGCTCCAGATCAGCGCACCATCCGACGTCACTTCGATCTCGTAGGCCGTCTGCAGCGATTCGTCGCTACCGCCGTCGCCGATGTCGGCAAGTTGCCACGAGAACCGGGGCGCTGGAGTTCCAAGACCGATCGGATTCTGAAGGTATTCGGTGGTGAGGCCGGCTGCGCGCATCGATAGCACTCTCGCATTTGCTTGGTCTGGATCTCAAGATCGTGCCTAGCCTCGGTTCATGCACGTCTCGATGACGCTTCCGAATATGGTCGAGCACTACACCCGCGAGACCACGCTGGAGTGGTGTCGGGCGATCGACGATGGACCCTTCCATTCCCTTGCGGTGGGGGAGCGGGTGACCTGGCACAACCAGGAGATGATGGTGCTGCTTTCGGCGGCTGCCGCGCTGACCGAACGGGTGAAGATCTACCCCACCGTGGTGGTGAGCCCCATGCATGGCACCGGTCTGTTGGCCAAACAGCTGGCCACGATCGACGTGTTATCGGCCGGTCGACTGGTGGTTGGCTTGGGCGTTGGTGGCCGGGAGCAGGACTTTCGGGCGGCTGAGGCGCCGTTCCGTCGACGCTACGCACGGCTCGACGAGCAGGCGGTTGAGTTGCGTCGACTGTGGTCGGGCGAGCCGGCATTCCCCGACACCGACCCCATAGGTCCCGCCCCTGTGCAACCGAGTGGCCCGATGTTGCTGGCTGGATCCCAGGGCCCGAAAGGACTGGCGCGGGCGGCGAAGTGGGCCGACGGAATCTGCGGGCAGCTGATGGTCACCCCGGTTGAGAGCGTCCATGATGACGTCGCCAAATTCCGTCAGGCCTGGATCGATGCCGAGCGCGATCAGCCGCCATATGTAAGCACCGGGTTCTGGTACTCGCTTGATCCTGACGATCCCGAAACCGTCCTTCAAAACTACGCCCGGAGCTACGCTGCCGTGTTCGGCGACGACATCGCGAACTGGATGGCCAGCGTGCAGACCGTTGCCGGTCCGGATGCATTCGTTCATGCGGTCGACACCTGCCGGGCCAGCGGTATCGACGAGCTGGTTCTGGTTCCGACCAGTTCGGACCCCGCCGAGCTAGCGCGTACCGTGGAGCTGCTCGGCTGAGGGGGAGACCTGCGTCATGAACCAAGGTGTGAACATAGAGCGGGTGGGTGCGGCACTGGGGGCCGTGCTCTCGGGCATAGACCTGCGCGATGACCTGAGCGACGCCGCCGAGTCCGTATTGCGCGATGCACTGGCTGAGCATGAGGTGATCTTTCTGCGCGACCAGCAGATCACCGCCGAACGCCAGCTTGAGGTCGCCGAGATATTCGGCACGCCCAGCCTTTACCCCATCAGCAAATTGTTCGGCGCCACCGAGCCCGAGTGCTCGGTGATCGAAGACACCGCCGACAGTCCGCCCACCACCGACAACTGGCACACCGATGTCACTTGGATCGAGTCTCCGCCGGTCGCCGCGTTACTCACCGCACTGGTCGTGCCGCCGGTCGGGGGGAACACGATGTGGGCAAGCACCACCGCCGCGTACGACGCGTTGTCCGATGCGATGAAAGAGCGGCTGGATGGCCTTGAGGTGCTGCATTCCAACTGGCCCGGCTTCTGCGAGACCGCCGAACGAAAAAGCGGCGTCGAGGGATTGGGCCAGAAGATCCGCGAGCAATACCCCGAGGTCGTCCACCCGTTGGTGCGTACCCACCCGGTCACCGGGCGTCGCTCGCTCTATATCAACGCCAGCGACGGGGGCAGCAGTACCGGGGTGATGAAGACGATCGTCGGAATGAACCCCGGCGAATCCTCGGCGATCTTGGGCTTTCTGGCCGAACACATCAACCAGCCGAAGTTCCACTGCCGCTGGGCCTGGACGCAGTACGACCTCGCCATCTGGGACGAGCGGGTGACGAATCATCGCGGGGTGGCAGATCACCACCCGGAACACCGTGTGGTCCGGCGATGCACCGTCGACGGCGAGCGCCCGTACTTCGATCCTGAAGTACGGCCGAGCGCCTACTCGGCAAATGCACGTTAATTACTTTCAGTATCTTTAATCTATTGTGGCTTAGGTGACGTGGGGCTTCATCGCGGAGCCAGCTAAAGTGCCGCAGAGGGAGAATCATGACTATTTCGACCGAACCAGTTGGCAGCGTTCCGCGTAGCCCGGAACTCCAAGCGGCCATGGGTGCTCATGCCGACGGGTCTATGACCGCCGAGGAATACGAGGTTGCGCTCGACGCAGCAGTCGCCGACACCATCTCTCGATTCGAGCAGACGGGATCACCCGTTGTTACCGACGGCGAACAGACGAAGTCGAGCTTCGTCACCTACCCGCTTGAGGGCATGACGTCGCTCTCCTCCGACGGCGTGGAAATACCCTTTGACGACGGTCACGTGCGGCAGCTTCCCGTACTCACTGCTGGTCCGTTCCGCTATCAGAACATGGCTGGTAGTTATGTCGAGCGGGCAAAGCGCTTCACCGATCGGCCCGTAAAGCAAGCCGTCATCGCTGCATCGGCCATGGGGCTGCTGTATCCAGAAGCTGGAATCGATGGCTATGACCATGAG
>CAZGVQ010000150.1:0-8074 GCA_964529355.1 uncultured Acidimicrobiales bacterium | reverse complement strand
GAATCGAGGCACCGACCAACCAATACCGGGTGGGCATTGGACGACCATTTGCCAGCAACGGAGCATTGCGGATAACCACCGGCCCGCCGAGCTCATCGCGAACGACGACCTCGAATTCTCCCGCTGGACGACGACCGAGCAGCTCGGTTACCGCCGCAAGGTCGGCTTCCCGTTGCTCATGGTCGGAGTGCCGCAACGCTGAACCGGATGGCTCAGGATCCACCAAAGATCCGGCGAAGCAGAAGAAGCAAGAGCACGACACCAGCTATCGGAGCAGCTCGCTTCATGAGCGGAGCGCCGGCGGTATCGAGGAGGTCGACCGCTTCGGGTTCTGCCATTTCGATCTTGCGGACCGTGGCGTTCTGCGCCGCGTCAGCGGTGCCATCGGTTTGGGCCGAACCGTTAGACGATGCCGACTCGGATGCCGCGGCGGCTGGTGCCGATGCGGTCGCGGCCGCGGCTGTTGCGCCTGCCGCACCGGCGGTTGCCGCAGCAGCGGTGGTTGCCGTGCTGGAAACGCCGGTTCCTTCTTCCTCGAGCAGGGTTTCGAGGTTGTCTGCGAACTTGCCCATGAGCTTGCCGCTGATGTCGGCCATGACACCGCGACCGAACTGGGCGACCTTGCCGGTGACGGTGAGGTCGGTGCTGACATCGACTCGGGTGACAGCGTCGCTGACCGGCTCGAGTTTTGCGGTGATGAGCGCCGAGGCGTTGCCGGCGCCGCGTGTGTCGCGGCCATCGCCCTTGAGGACGACGCGGTAGTTCTCTTTGTCTTGCTCGACGAAGGTGGCGGCACCCTTGTACTGCGCGGTGATTGGGCCGACTTTGACCTTCACGATGCCGCGGTACTCGTCGCCCTCAATCTCTTGGAGCTGCGCGCCGGGCAGACACGGCGCGATGCGCTCGACGTCGTTCACGATGACCCACGCCTCTTCGATTGGCGCCTTCACTTCAAAGGAGTTGTTTAGCTCCATCGTTCAAGATCCTCCAGGGTGTCGATGTCGAACGGCCTTCCTGTGCAAGCTACCTCGCGAACCAGATCGGGCCTTGATCGGAATAACACCCGTGCGCCTTCATCGCCGTCGATTGGCAACAGTGGCCACACCAGATCCGAGAGCTTCACCGGTGGGCGACGGTGTCCTTCGAACACCGCGGTCACGATGTCGCCTTCGGCTTCGGCCACTTCGGTCCACGCTTCGGTGGTTACAAAGGGCTGGTCGCCAAGACCAACGACCACACTGTCGTGGCCAACGTGCTCGGCATAGTGCACGGCGGCCTGAAGCGAGGACGACTGTCCGCGTTCCCATTCGTGGTTCTTGATCATCGTGACGGTGGCGGGGAGGACCCGGTCGAGATCGACGGCGCCGGTCACCACGATGACTTCATCGAACCCCGCAGCGAGCAGCGGGTCGAGACACGCCGACACCAGCGGTTGGCCTTTGAAATCGGCCAAAAGCTTGTGGGTTGACCCGAGAAATCGGCTCCCCGAACCAGCGGCCAGGAGCACTCCAGCAATAGACATCGGGCAGGACCCTAGCGCTGACCTAGGCTGGACCCGATGTCCAACCCCCACCCCAGCCCTGAACCCGTCCCCGACGGTTCGCCGTCCACCGATAAACAATCGGTCCCCGACAATCCGCCATCGTTGCTCGATGCGGTGGTCCTGCTCGCCGATTCGGCTCAGGTGTCCGAAGGTAAGCTGTACATCCTCGGCGGCGGACTCACGGTTATTGGGCCCCGTCCTCAGCCCGTGGGTATCGCCATTCGGATCCAGGTTCCGTGGGATCGGGCCAACATCGCGCACCAGTGGAAGCTCGAACTCATCGACGAGGACGGGCATCCGGTGAAAGCCAACAACGACAAGACCGTGGTTGTCGGTGGCCGGTTCGAGGCTGGTAGGCCTGCGGGTCTGCGGGCCGGAACGCCGCTGAGTGTTCCGCTGGCCATCAACTTCGCCACCCTGCCGCTCAAACCCGGGCGCGGCTATTCCTGGCGCCTCAGTATCGATGAAGAGACCCGCACCAACTGGCGTGCCGGGTTTTCGGTGCGCCCACCAAAGCAGTGATCGAGTACTCCGAGGCGCTCCGCGACAGCATTTCAGAGAACCTCGCGCAACACGACCGACTCGAGATTCCGCTCGATGGGCGACGCCACGCGGCCGTTGCCGTCGTGGTGGTCGATTCGGTACCAGGCGACGATCACCACGCGCCCGACCCTGACGATCTGGCCGACCTGGCCACCATGGACCCCACCGACCGGGCCCTCCTCGATGCCGAACGAATGGATGGCGTGTCGGGCGGAGCAGCGTTTGTGCTGATTCGGCGAGCCGCTCGCATGAGCGCCCACTCCCGACAGTGGGCGCTGCCAGGCGGGCGAGTCGACGAAGGCGAAACCGCCATCGAGGCTGCACTGCGCGAGGTGCACGAAGAGGTCGGCCTCGAGTTCGACCAGTCGTCGGTACTCGGGTTCCTCGACGACTACCCCACCCGATCGGGCTACGTGATGACGCCGGTGGTGGTGTGGGGAGGCGGCCGCACGAGGTTGGTGCCGGAACCCGCCGAGGTGTTTGCCGCCTATCGGGTTGCGCTCACCGAACTACAACGGGCCGACTCGCCACGCTTCATCGATATCCCCGAAAGCGACCGGCCCGTGGTGCAGATGCCTCTCGGCGGCGCACTGGTGCACGCTCCAACCGGGGCGGTGCTGTTGCAGTTTGCGATGGTGGCGCTCGATGGCCGACTCAACGAACGCGTCGATCACCTGGAACAACCGGTGTTCGCCTGGAAGTAGCGCGTACGCTGACCGCTATCTAGGGTGCCCCAGCATGAGCAAGCGCACCCCCACGGCAGGGATTCACCTACCCCAGGCCGGACCTGCAGCGTCGGGCGAGGCAATGCATCAGGTTGCCCAACTCGCCGAAGAACTCGGTTATGCCGATGTCTGGCTCAGCGATCATCTCGTCGTGCCTACCGGCGTTGACTATCCGCCTTCTGCCTACATCTACGAACCGCTTGCCGCGATGGCGTGGGTCGCAGCAGCCACGCAGCGTGTCCGTATCGGGACCACGGTGTTGGTACTCCCCATGCGCAACCCCCTGCACGTTGCGAAAGCGCTCGCCTCGATCGATCAGATGAGCGGTGGGCGGGTCATCCTCGGCACCGCAGCCGGATGGCTCGAAGCGGAGTTCGATGCGCTTGGCGTGCCGTTCGCCGAGCGCGGCCCCCGCACCGACGAGGCGCTTGAGATCATTCGCCGCCTGTGGACTGACGACCACATCACCGCCGACTTTGAAGTCCACGACGCCCATCTCCGTTCGATCCGAGCGAAGCCGCAGCCGGTGGGCCACCTTCCGATCTGGATCGGTGGGCACGCCGATGTTGCGCTTCGGCGGGCCGGGCGCGTCGGCGACGGCTGGCACGGTGCATTCCTGACACCCGAACAAACCTCCAAGAGGGTTGAAAAGCTGCGCGCCCTGCGCCCAGACGCCAACTTCGCGATCTCGATGCGGACAAGCTGGGATGCGTTACTCGACGACCACGACACGATCCTCACCGAGATCGAAAGTTACCTCGACATCGGCGTCGATCATCTGGTGCCCGAGCCGCGCCAAAGGACTCTCGAGGGCTATCTTCGGGCCACCGAGGTGCAAGCGGAGCTGTTCAGCCGATCCGGATTCGAGATGGCGTAGCGGATCGACAAGATTCGTCAAGAACTCCTCACCGCATTTGCCTAGTGTCTGAGCCATGGCCACGCACCTCGTCGATCTCTTGCCAGGAATCTGCGCGCTGGCCGAACCGACACGCAAGACAGACCTGACCGAAGTCGCTGCTCTTGTCGGGTTGTCGCCGTCGAGAGCGCAGCGAGTCATCGCTGAAGCGATTGGGGAAAGCCCAAAGCGCTACGAACAACGCACTCGCCTTGAGCTAGCAGCGGTGCTCTTGATCTCCAGCGACGCGCGAGTGATCGACGTTGCTCATAGGAGCGGGTTCGCCCGACATGAGACCTTCACGCGCGCCTTCACTGCTCGCTTTGGCGCAAGTCCGACCGAATGGCGCAGCGCTCGACGGCACCGGTTTGTAGGGCGTCAAACCAACCATGCCATCTCAACCAGTCGATGTATGACGCTCTACAGGCGTCCGCTCTACCGAAAGGAACCTTCAATGCCCTACGACATAACCACAAGGACGGTCGAATCGATACCGGTCCTCTTTCAGGCACATCGTGTCGCACACGAGCAGATCGGGGACATCCTCGGTCAGGCCCTGCCAGCTGTGTTCAGCTACGTGATGGAGAACGGATTGGCACCCGCTGGGCACCCGTATGTTCGCTACACGGGTATGACCCATGCGTTTTGCGACATCGAGGCCGGCATCCCCCTTGTGGAGGCACCTACCGAACCGCCTGGGGAAGAAGCCGGTATCCAGACCGGCGAGCTACCAGCCGGCCTGGTCGCGACCACGATTCATGCCGGCCCCTACGAAGGACTGGCCGACGCCTACAAAGCGCTCGAGCAGTGGGCAGTCGAGTCCGAACATGACGCCGCCGGCTCCCCTTGGGAGGTATATCTCACCGACCCCGGCGAAGTACCCGACCCGGCCGAATGGCAAACCGAAGTCTTCCTCCCACTCGCGTAATCGACCACGCCGAACCTTAAGTCGTGTCTAGCGTGGGTCGATGTCCTGGCTGTGGAACGAACCGACTTCTGGCTTCGGACGTTGGCAGCTGTTGTACTCCCCCAGGTTGTCGCGATTCTGACGTACCAATCGATCCGTTCGTCCGCGTGGGCAAACCCTTCACTCGACCAGGGAGGAATCGGGTCCGCGCTCGGAGCCCTTGTGGTCGTCGCAGTCGCCGCTGTCATCGCTGCCCTCTCCCTACTCACCACGTCGGTAGTCACCGGAGTTGTCTTGGGCGTCAAGGGTCGCATCGGCTCGGCAGTCGGGTTGTCATGTGCCGTCGCCACAACAGCGATGTTCGTTGTGCTGGCTGCATGGTTTTTCGGCGTAACAAGACAACTCGCGCCGATGAGCTCTGTGGCTATCGCCGTGGTCACAAACGCACTTCTGTTGTGGTTGCTGCGCAACCACGACGCCTTTGAAAACGCACCCGCCATGCATCAATTCGAACCATTCGATCTACCGGCCCATCGTGCTGAGATTGGGCCTCGAGCATCCGTTTCGCCGGAACAGCCCACTCACAACGAGGATCTCTGAAGCCCCCGGATAGCGAACCGGTTCACCACGGGTGGCCGAAGCAGCACGCTACGCACACGAGTCGCTCCCGCGGGAGCGTTCGTCACGATCCATGACGCTCACCTTTCTAACCAATGGTTGCGTTGGGACGGTTCGGACCTCTTTGCCCAGTAGAGGCATGTCGCTGAAAGAGCTAGAAGAACGATCCCGATCGATGCGAGACCCAGGAGTCCGGCTACCCCAAAACAGAAGGCTGCAGCGAACAACAGCCGACGACGAAGCATCGGGAGCAGCGTTCCAAACAATGCCATCGCCAAACCGATAGCAGCTGCTGAGAAGAAGACAACTGTGAATACCTCGGTCATGGGGTTCCGTCCGATCGCGACCGTTGACGCAAACTAAGCCTGTCTTAAGAGGCGTTCGCTGACGATAGAGCCGGGTTCTTCTCCGGCGTGTGGCACGGCTGGATCGCCCCTGTCTCGATCATCTGGCACTTCTTCGATTCCGAGGTTCGAATCTACGAACCGAACAACACCGGTATCTGGTACGACGTCGGGTTCTATATGGCAATCATCAGCGGCTTCGGTTCGCTTCGTTTCTCCCGACGCAGCGCCAGTTCCAAGGACCGTTCGTCTGCCTGACGGGTGCCCAGCGGCCTATGGCTCGACGGTTGGGAGGAAGTGGAAGCTCTGGTATTCATCGCTGAAAAGCGTGCAACCGTCGAGGAGTTCGTCGCCGTGCTGGCCTGTGAGTCGGTCGAGATTCGAAGCGCCTCCGCCGCCGACGACCCGATCGCCCACCGCGATGAGGGTTCCGTTGCGAAGCTCCAACTCCGAGCGTGGTGGGTCGTGCCAGACGGTGCCCGAGGGCCATACAGCGATCGTTCTCATTTCCGGGGTTTCACCGGACCCGACGAGGTAGAGACATGAGCCATCAAATTCAAGGATCCCACCCAGTCCGGCGCCCGCTCGATCTCCCAAAGGGTCATCGGGGTTCAGACGGACGATTGCGGGTCCGACCCGTCCGATGCGAGCGATTTGTCGATAGCGGACAGCGTTGTGACCATCACCCGTCACGGCGATGGCAATGTCCGGGTCGACCCCGAGAACCGAACGGATCTCGACTGTTGCGACGTCAGAACCAACAGCAACCGCTATCGGGTCGCCGAGTTTGTCGTAGCCGATCTTCCGTTCAGCTGTGTAGGTGACGCCTTCGAGTTCAAGTTGTCTTGCGTTGCCCAAAAAGTCGCAGGCATCTGCGAAACATCTGTTCCCGATCATCCGTGCCTCGGGAAGACCTCCATCAACAGCAAGGCCGTCTCCAGGCGTCTGGTTCGCACAGCCGGCCAGCAATACGAAGATGGCCAACAGAACAATGGTGAGTCTGTTTCGAAGAAGCCGCCGCATAGATATTGGACGACAGTACCGAACCGGCGCGCGCAGGTTGATGGCCACACCATTCAATCGGCAAGAGACACCGAATTCCTGAATCGCCCGTATCAAGTCACCAGCTGGAGCACTCCGCGGACTGTTCACCGGCCCGACCGAACGGTCCTATGCCACGGTCGCTCCGGCGTCGTTACGAATCTGGAGCGACCGGGAGGAGACGCGAGTCTGCGAGCGCGGCTGTGCGGTGACCAAGGCCTGCGAGGTAGGCCTCGTTGGAAGCGAATGCGAAGAAGTCATCAAGGGAGTTCTGGCGCACGAGAAGAACATGGTCCCACCGCTCGCCAGATGGTCCGATGAAGAACTCGCCTCCAGCCCCTTCAAACAGGACTTCGCCGCCGCTCGCCAGGAGGTGAGGATGTGTATGCGCGCTATAGCGCCGGTAGGCCTCGGCTCCCGAGATCGGCTCAGCAGGCGCGAGTTCGGGGCTGGCCGAATAGTCAGCGGTTTCCTTGAAGCGGAGGAGATTCAGCATCGTGACCGGGCCGTCGATTTCACGATTGACCAGTGACTCGGCGCTCTCCGGTGTCGGTTCGAAGTACGTCACATCCCCAGTGTGACACAGCAGCGATCGGCTTCGTCCCGAGCTCGCTGAGATTCGCGGCGTCGCCGTACTGGCCATCGCGAACGTACGCCTGGTCACCACCCGCAAACGCCGACTCCGCTGACCCTACGCTCCGGCCTTCAGTCGGCAGCTTTCTTGGGTCCGAGTTGCGAGAGTGGGTCGGTGGAGCCCGCGTACAGCGTGTCGCTGCGGGCTCCCGGGCTGATGCCGTCGGTGCCGAACATCTCCAGGGTGTCGACCACGGGGCGCTGAAAATCAGACAACAACCAAAGCCGCAGCAGCAGGCGCTTCTCAGCTTCGGTTGGCCCATCTTCGAACGCGTCGCGGGTGTGGAGCACGGTGTAGTTGTTGATCAGGCTGATTTCGCCCGGCTGAAGCATGATTTCGAAGCGAAGATCAGGGCGCACCGCCAGCTCGTTGAAGTACTCCAGAGCAGCGCTCTCCAGCTCGGAAAGCGGCTGGCCGAGCTCTTCGGCCGCCATATACACGTACTCGGGCACGAGT
Source organism: uncultured Acidimicrobiales bacterium (assembly GCA_964529355.1). Taxonomy (GTDB): domain Bacteria; phylum Actinomycetota; class Acidimicrobiia; order Acidimicrobiales; family SHLQ01; genus CALLQB01. The sequence continues at coordinate 368 of CAZGVQ010000150.1, read as the reverse complement.
CGGGCTGTCAGGTGGCCCTCGCGCTCGGACAACACCGGGATGCGGTGTGGGGTTACGGCGGCCTGACCCGGTTCCTCGGCCCCGAACCGGTGGTAATGGAAACCTCGATAGAGCGGCTCGAGGTACTCGGGGTGGGTCGCCAGGATCTCGTTGTGGATCGCAGCGGCGCTCACGTAACTACTCAGCCCGCCCTGCGCGGATTGTCGAATCGACAACATGGCGATGATGTCGGTCAGGTCGGTGTGCATCATCAGCTCGACACTGTTGCGGTAGGCGCGTTCGCGGTAGTCCTTGCCCGAGATGTCTTCGACGCGCCCGACCCGGTCACCCATCTTCGATTGCGACTCGCCGGTGCCGAAGTAGCAGCC
>CAZGVQ010000149.1:0-8129 GCA_964529355.1 uncultured Acidimicrobiales bacterium | reverse complement strand
AGCCACCACCGGCGCAGCCGCCGAGCTGTTCGGCACGGGAGTTTCACTCAACTGCCTGACTCCCGAAGCCGCGGTTGCCACCCCTGGCGCCAACGCACGGGTCGACCTCGACGCCACCGGCCACATCATCGAACCAATGGAAACGATGGTGGAAGCCGCGTGGGTCCTCCTCAGCGGCGACCCGTCGGTACTCACCGGGAGAGTCGCCTACAGCCTCTCGCTTCTGTACGAGCTCGACCTCCCGGTGCATGACCTCGCCGGCGCCGACCTGGTGGAGGGGTGGCAACCCGCAGACTTCCCGGTCGATCGACTCAAGTTCTCAAACGTTCACGAAAGAGGAAAGGCCTGACACCCATGGAACTCCCAGCATCGGGCGGCGTACATGATCAGCAGGAGATCGACGCGATCGTCAATCTCCTCCAAACCACCAAGCTGGCCATCGGCGAGAACGTCGCCGAGATGGAGCGCCAGACCGCCGACCTGCTCTCCAAGAAGCACGGCATGATGGTGAACAGCGGCACGTCGGCATTGCGTATAGCCATCGACCTGCTGCGCCTCGAGCCGGGCGACGAGATCATCACGTCACCCCTCACGTTCTCAAGCGATGTCGCGCCGATGGTGCAGTCGGGAATCGTGCCGGTGTTTGTCGACATCGATCCCGAGACCTTTCAGCTCGACGCATCGAAGATCGCCGAGGTGGTGGGGCCCCGCACCAAAGCAATCCTCACCCCGAACCTCTGCGGCAACTGCCCCGACTGGGATGCCATCCGCACCGTTGCCGACGAGCACGGCCTCAAGGTGGTGGAGGACTCAGCCGACGTACTCGACAGCTGGCAGCGCGGCCGGCGCACCGGCGAACGTTCCGACATCAGCATCACCAGCTTCGCCCTGAGTCATTCGATCACCGCAGGCGGAACCGGCGGCATGGTGGGCATCGACGACGACGATGACTTTGACTACGCCCTTGCGTTACGCCGGTGGGGTCGACGAAGCGAACAATATCTTTTCGGGTCGAAGAGAGGGTCCGACGAACGCTTCGGACCACTGGCCGACGGCACCCCCTATGACCTGATCTTCGTGTTCGACGAGGTCGGCTACAACTTCGAACCGTCAGAGTTAGGCGCGGCATACGGCGTGGTCCAGCTCACAAAGTTGGCCGATTTCAACGCCCGACGACAGGCCAACGGGCGCCGACTCGAAGAGTTCTTCGCCACCCGCACCGGGGTCACCAGCGCCAAGACCACAGCCGATACCGAGACCACCTGGATGCGGGGCTGTTTCATCCTCGATGACGACGCGCCCTTCAGCCGTACCGAAATGCAGGAGTTCCTCCTTGAGCGAGGAATCCCCACGCGCATGGTCTGGACCGGCAACATCCTGCGACAGCCCGGTTTCGCCAACATCGAGCACCGTCAGCCAGCCGACGGACTACCCAACTGCGACTACGTGATGGACAACGCTCTCTCGCTCCCCGTCTACCACGCGCTCACCGCCGATCACATGGGCTACATCACCGAGCAACTGAGCGACCTCTTCGAGCACTTCGCCTGAGCATTTCGTCGAGAATGTGATCTCGGCATAGTTTGCGGGCATGGAGATCGCAGGCTGGCCCAAACTCACCATCACGTACCGTACCGACCCGGCAAAGGTGGCCGAGCTCTTGCCACCGGGCATCGAACCCGGCCCCGAGCCCCACGTACAGATCGGTGTCTACTGTGTGCCGATTCGTGAGGAACCCGAGTACGGCATCAGCACCAAGGTCTCGGCCACCTACGACGGCATCGATGGCTGGTACTCCCTCGGGATGGGCATCGATCAGGAGTCGGCGATCTTCATCAGTCAGGAAACCAACGGGCAGCCCAAGTTTCCCGCCCGGGTGCATTACTTCCGGCTCGGCGACAAGGTCGAGGCCCGGGCGTCCCATCAGGGGTACACCTTCATGACCTTTGTCGGTCAGTCGTCGGGCACCGAAGAACCGACCGGCGAGGACGTGCAGCATGACGAGTGGTGGATCAAGTCGATCCGGGCGCTCAACAACGCCGAGAACGAGTGGGACTTCCCGCCTCATGTGGTGCGGGTGCGCCAGGTGAGCGAGGTCACCCACACCGAGGTGATCGACGGCGAGCTACGCCTTCACGAGAGCCCGTGGGATCCCCACACCCGCTACCTTCCGATGGAAGAGCAGCTCTCGGCCAAGCTCACCACCAGTGCCCACAAGGCTCGGGAGATCACCAAAGCCGGCGCCCTCGACCCCATAGCTTTCTGGCCCCACGCCGACGTCATCGGCGGCAGCAGATGGCCAGGAGAACGCGGCGGGCCAAGGCCCTGATTCTGGTCGTTCGCTCGCAAGCTCGCTCTCTCTGCGCTTCGCTATGAGCCTGCGCGCTCGTGTCGCCTCCGCCCGCTCCGGACGACCGCAATCGCTGTCCTTAGTCCGCGAGTCGCGCAGCAACTCGGTCAGAGCCTGTGGTGTCAGACACTTATTCGTTTTGGTGTCAGACACTTATTCGTTTTTTGTTGCCTTTAAGGTGGTTAGGAAGCGGTTGTTTTCTTCCTTTGTTCCGACCGTTACTCGGATTCCTTCGCCGGGGAATGGGCGTATGACCACCCCTTCTTGCTCGAGCTTCGCCGCGATATCTTCGGTTGCGTCACCGATGGGGATATAGACGAAGTTGGCCTGAGCGTCGGGTAGTGCCCATCCAGCTTCGGCGAGTTCTGCGATCAGACGTTCGCGCTCGGCGAGCACCCGGTCGATGTTGGGTTGAATCTCGTCGAGCGAATCGAGCGCGGCCAACGCCCCGGCCTGGGCCAGACCATTGACGGCGAAGGCCAACAACACCTTGTCGAGTTCGGCGACCACATCTGGGTCGGCCACTGCGTAGCCCACCCGAAGGCCAGCCAAGCCGTACGCCTTCGACAGGGTGCGGCTCACGATGACGTTGCGATGATTCGGAACGAGGTCCGTCACCGGATCACCGAACTTCGGGTCGGTGAACTCGCGGTACGCCTCGTCGACGAGCACGATCACGTCACTCGGGATCTTGGCCAGAAACGCTCCAAGATCGGCGGTGGATACCGCCGTGCCGGTGGGGTTGTTGGGGGTGGCCAGCATGACGATCTTGGTCTTCGGAGTCACCGCCGCGGCAACCGCATCGAGGTCGAAGGCGTGATCGACCAGGTCGACCAGGACCGGCACACCGCCCATCATCTTCACGTTGATTGGGTATGCCTCGAAGGAAGGCCAGGGGTACACGACCTCGTCACCGGGATCGATGTAGGTGAGGCAGAGCTGTTGGAGCAGGCCAACCGACCCACAGCCAACCGCGATCTGCTCGGGCGAAAGCGACAACCAGGACGCCAGACGCTCACGGAGTGCCATGGCCCGGTGATCGGCATAGCGGTTGACGCCAGTGGCTGCCGCCTCGATAGCCGCGACCACCGAAGGAACCGGTTGATAGGGGTTCTCGTTGGAGGCGAGCTTGATGGCGTCGGCGATGCCGTGTTCGGCCTCGGCCTGCTTGGCGCTCTTTCCCGGACGATACGCAGCCAGGGCCTGAACGGATTCTCGAACTCTTCCTACGGTCATGTGGGCGAACGATAGCGGCGATCGCAATGACGAAGAGATTCGCAGTCAGCCGCCCGACCAGATGGAGCCGTCGGGCCAGAACGTCGCGAAATCATCGGGAAACGAGGTGAAACCGGGCAGCAACGCCAGCGACTCGTCCATCAGAGGCCCGGACAAGCCAAACCCCCGCACAGGGTCAAACGTCGACCCCGTTATCCGGTCGCGCAATACCAAATCCGCGATCTCCAGGTCGACCTCGGTGCCTGCGACCTCTCGGGAAAGCACGATCCACCGTTGGGCGTTGGTCGGATCGCTCACCACCGCCACCGGTTGCCCGCCCACGACGTCATTGATCACACCTTGTCCCTGAACGTCGGGTACCGGCCAACTACGGGTCTCATCGTCGGTATCGAGAACGATGAGGAAGTCGGCCAAGGCGAAACGCGATGGTCTCCCGTCGGCCACCAGGGCGAGCGTGTCCGGGTGGGCCTCTTTCCAGGCACCCCAGGTGGTGAACTCGACGGGAAGGTTCTCGAGGCGCTCCCCCTTTCGAGGGCCGGCGATTGCCTCGCCAAGCGGCTGACTCCAAACACTCCCGGTGCTGTGGTCCCACCAAGTCATGGCGTTGCCCCAGAGAGCGCCCTGGTTGCCGAGGATCAGTGTTTCGTCATTTACTTCTCGGCGATGAACCATCGCCGTTGCGCACAGCGGTCACCAACTGACCAGGATCGGTAGTCCATCGAGTTCGTCCACCACGATTTCGCGACGGGTCATGAAACTGACCGGATAAGCCTTTGCTTCGTCGCCGAAGAAGACGCCGATCACCTCGATGTCGTCATCCCAGCCTGCAGAATCGGGCGGGACGAATGATGGGTCATACACCGGACGGATCGCATCGCGCGGAATGATCTGGCGAAAGCCGTCGGGCAGCTCCTCGCCGGCCTCGACCGGGTCGTAGGGGCCACGGTATGCACCGGTGGTCTCCGATTCGCGCTCGGACAACCACAGCAACGGAGCCAGCACCGCAAACGCCAGCAACATCAGCCCACCTGCGATCCAGTTCGCGGAAGGGCCGCTCGCGGCCGGCGGTTGCGTTTGTGGCGAGTCCGATGCCATAGCTATGGAAACTCCGTCGGGGCCCAAACTGTTCCCTCTGCGTCCCGGCGGGCCGCGATGTCTTCTGCGTCCCGGGCCGCGATGTGTAAGGTCGCCGCCATGACGATTCCCGATCCGCAGCTAACGATCCAACCGCTCAACTTCTCCGCCCAAGCTCCCGCGAACTGGCAGAAGCTGATCGACACCGCCAAAGCTGCCGACGAGGCCGGGGTAGACCGCATCATCTTGTCAGACCATGTGGTGTTCGGCGAGAACCTCGATGGGTACGGCGATCCTAAGCGAGGCGGCACCGCTGGCGGGAAGCAGCCCACCGGTCCCGACGGTCACTGGCTTGAGCCGCTCACGACACTGGCCTTTCTCGCGGGTCAGACCAGTCGAGTACGACTCGGCACCGCCGTGCTGCTCGCTGCGTTGCGCCGGCCGGCGGTGCTGGCGAAAAGCGCTGCGACTCTCGACGTGCTGTCGGAAGGCCGACTCGACCTGGGTGTCGGCGTGGGCTGGCAGGCCGAAGAATACGAGGCTGCGGGTCTCGACTTCGACAATCGGGGTCGCATGCTCGACCACACCCTCGACGTCTGCCAGGAGCTCTGGACCAACGACCGCGCCTCGTACTCTTCTGACGAACTGAGCTTCGACGGCATTTATGCGAACCCCAAACCGCTCCAGCCTGGCGGCGTCCCTATCTGGGTGAGCGGCACGGTGAACCCGCGGGCCATGAAACGTCTCGCGACCTTTGGCACCGGATGGATCCCCTGGGGCCCGGCCGTCGCCGATCCGCTCACCGGCATCGCCGAAATGAGAGCCGCAGTGGCGTCGCACGGAAGAGACCCGGCCGACATCCAGGCAACCTGCTACATCCCGGTTGTCAGTGGCGAGAACGGCGACGTCGACCTGGATGCCACGATGTCTGCGGTGCCCGCCCTCCGAGAGGCCGGAATGACCGATTTCAAGATCACTCTCCGACTCCCCGAAGACCGCTCGGCCATGACCGAGAACCTCGCCGCTGCCGTATCGGCTTTCAACGCGGTGTTCTCGCGCTAGACCGCGCCTGTGTTCTCGCGCTAGACCGCGCCTATTGCCCAGCGGATCCCGGAACCCTAGTGTGTGACCCGCGCCACAGATCGGTGGCGGAACCACACAACCTCTGGGGGAACACGCGTGGAAGTATCGATGACTGTCAACGGGACGTCGCAAACCAGCGACGTTGAGCCAAGAACGCTCCTCGTCCATCATCTGAGAGAAGAGCTCGACCTCACCGGAACAAATGTTGGCTGCGATACTTCCTCCTGCGGAGCCTGCACCGTTCATATCGATGGTCGTTCCGTAAAGTCCTGCACGATGCTTGCCGTGCAAGCCGAAGGTGCCGCAATCACCACCATCGAAGGCCTTGCCGACACCGCCCGAACCAACGGGTCGAGCACCGGCGCCATGGACTGGCACCCAATGCAGGAAGCCTTCCAGCAGTGTCATGCACTGCAATGTGGCTACTGCACCCCGGGCATGGTCATGGCCGCCGTGTCACTGCTGGGCGAGAAGCCCAATGCCACCGAGGCCGAGGTACGCGAAGGTCTCGAAGGAAACCTGTGCCGCTGCACCGGATACCACAACATCGTCAAAGCCGTTCTCAGCGCCTCGGGAGGTGCATCATGAGCGAGACCACGCACGAAAAGGGCGGCGGTATCGGAACCGCCATGCTCCGCAAAGAGGACCCGAAGCTCCTCACCGGAGAAAACAAATTCGTCGACGACATCCATGTCAACGGTGAGCTCTGGATGGGCATGGTGCGCTCCACCTCGGCTCACGCAAAGATCACTTCCATCGACACCAGCGCCGCCGAGGCCATGCCCGGCGTGCACTCGGTCTACACCGGCCAGCAGTTGGCCGACATGGACCTCTGGGCCGCGCCGCTTCCGTGCGCATGGCCAGTCACCGAAGACATGCTCAACCCGCCCCATTGGCCGGTGGCTATCGATGCGGCCCGCCACGTCGGCGAGATCGTTGCCGTCGTGCTCGCCGACAGCCGGTATGAGGCAGCCGACGCGGTCGAGCACGTCGTTGTCGAGTACGACTACCAGCCCGCGGTGGCCTCGATCGCCGCGGCACGCGACGGCGATGCCCTCGCTCACACCGACCTGGGCACCAACAAGGCCTTCACGTGGGAGCTCGTGCCTGACCCCGACGCCCTCTGGTTGGCGTTCGAGAACCCGGCGCATCACGTGAGCGCCGACTTCGTGCAGCAGCGCCTGATTCCCGCAGCCATGGAGCCGCGCGGCGTTCTTGCTGTGCCGTCGCCCATGGGCGGCGAAATCACGCTGTACAGCGCCACCCAGGTGCCGCACATCCTCAAGGTGATGATCGCGGCCACCACGGGCCTCCCCGAACAGAAGTTGCGCATCATCGCTCCTTCGGTTGGCGGAGGATTCGGCGCCAAGCTCAACGTGAACCCCGACGAACTGTTGGCGGTCACCCTAGCCAACCGGCTCGGGAGGGCCGTGCGCTGGACCGAGACCCGCACCGAAGCGGCCGGCTCCACCCACCAGGGCCGGGGTCAGCTCCAGCACATCGAGATCGCCGCCGATGAGAACGGCAAGATCACCGGCGTGAAGGCGCACCTCGACGCCGATATGGGCGCCTACATGATGCTCATCACACCCGGTGTCCCGTTGCTGGGCAGCTTCCTCTACACCGGCGTCTACGACGTGCCGGCGTTCGGGTTCACCTGCGACGGCTACTTCACCAACCTCACCCCGACCGATGCCTATCGGGGCGCTGGTCGTCCGGAAGCCAGCTACGCGATCGAACGAGCCATGGACATGCTGGCCGCCAAAGTTGGTGTGGGCCCCGACGAGATCCGCCGGCGCAACTACATCAACGGTGGTGAGCTGTTTGAGAACCACGAGGCGGCCTCAACGCTCATCTTCGACTCCGGCCACTACGGACCAAACCTCGACAAGGCCCTTGAGCTTGCCGACTACGAAGCACTCAAGGCCGAGCAGGCCCGGCGCCGCGAGGCCGGTGAGGGCAAGCATCTCGGCATCGGCATGTGCACCTACGTAGAGATTTGCGGTCTCGCCCCCAGCCGGGCGCTCGGCGGCCTCAACTACGGAGCAGGTGGCTGGGAGCATGCGACCGTTCGCATGCTGCCCACCGGCAAAGTCGAGGTTGTGAGCGGCTCGACGCCGCACGGCCAGGGTCACGAGACCGCCTGGTCACAGATCATCGCCACCAAGATGGGTGTGTCGACCGACGACGTCACCGTGTTGCACTCCGACACGGCGTTGAGTCCGCTGGGTCTCGACACCTACGGCTCGCGATCGCTGGCCGTGGGCGGCGTGGCTATCTCGATGGCGGCCGAGAAACTCATCGAGAAGGCCAAGCTCATTGCAGCGCATCAATTCGAGGCGTCGCCCGACGATCTCGAGTTCGACGAAGGCAGTTTCTCGGTGAA
>CAZGVQ010000148.1:0-8138 GCA_964529355.1 uncultured Acidimicrobiales bacterium | reverse complement strand
CCCTTCTCGCATTCCTCTTCAATGGATGGGCGGCGCGCCTTCTCCTTCCACTACTGGCCGGCGTACTGCTCTATGCCGGATTTACGATCTTTGGCCGCCACCTCCGACCTTTTGCCGCCCTTGTGCTACTCATCTACGGGCTCGTCCTGCTCACGGTGGTGCGCTTCGGAAGCTTCGCCCTCGGCGAGACGTTCGGTCTGTTGGGCGCCGGCGCGGCGCTCACGATCGTGGGTTTCGCGCAGGTAAGCCCGATCTTTGGCGGCCAGGCATCGCGCATTCTCGGATCCAAGCCATCGGCGGTGTTGGTGGGCATCATCGGAGCGATCTTCGGGTTGGCGGCAATTGGGGTTGCGGTCTTCGGAATCATTCAGGCGGTAACCGACACCCCGGTGTGGCTCCTCCTCCTCGTGCTCGTTCCACCGCTGGCGTTGCTGGCCTATGGCCTGCTCCGCACGGCTTATGGGGCGTTCGGTCTCACCGGGCGCATCGGCCGCGAGAACGCAGCCCGCAACCCGCGGCGCACCGCTGCCACGGCCACCGCGCTCATGATCGGGCTCGCGCTGGTCACCGCGGTCACCGTTATCGGCGACTCGATCAAGACGTCGGTCAGCGATGCGCTTGGTTCATCCATCACTGCCGACTGGTTGGTGCAGGGCCCACAGTCCGGTCCACAGGGTCTTCCGTTCACCACCGAAGTTCGTGAACGAATCGAGGCGCTACCGGAAACCGAATCGGCGGTTGGTACCCGCTTCTCGTTCAACGGGTTCGCCGCCGTGCAGGGCGCCGACCTCGACGCCGACGAGCTGCGCGGCCGCATCCCGGAGCTCTTTGGCGCACTTGCTGGCGACGACGGCGTTGCGGTCGACCAGATCGTCGCCGAAATCGGTGCCGACAGCATCCGGGTCGAGCCGGTCATCGCCACCGACTTCTCCGTGATCGACGACCACATCAACCCGGACTTCATCGAGCGCGACACCTCAGTACAGGCCGGCGACAACGGCATCTGGCTCGAGAACGATGTTGCCGACGATCGTGGTTTGGCCATGGGCGACACCTTCCTCGCCGTGTTCCTCGACGGCGCCGTCGAAGAACTCACCGTGGCTGGCATCTACGAGGACGGCTTCGTGTTTGGCGAACGGGTCATCGATCTTCCGCTCTGGGAGCGTCACCTTGACGACCAGACCGACACCTTTGTTACGGTCGTCACCGCCGAAGGCGTGAGCGAAGAGGACGCGCGGGCGGCCATCAACGACGAGATCGGGAACGACTTCCCGCTCATCACCGTGCAGGATCGCAGCGAATTCGCCGCCGAGCAGGAGGCGCAGATCAACCAGACCCTCGCCACGGTCAACGTCCTGTTGCTCCTGTCAGCGGCGATTGCGGTGCTCGGCATCGCCATCGCTCTCGCCCTGGCGGTGTTCGAACGCACCCGCGAAATCGGACTCCTTCGAGCGGTGGGGATGACCCGCGAACAGACCCGATGGATGATCCGATGGGAGGGTGTCATCATCGCCGCCTTCGGAGGCATCCTCGGGGTCATCCTCGGCGTTGGACTGGGTGTGCTGGCCACCGGCAAGATGCCCGAGTTCCTGGTCAACACCACCACGATTCCCGTGGGCCAGCTCATCATCTACATCATCGCCGCCGCCATTACCGGACTGCTCGCCGGCCTCCTACCGGCGTGGCTCGCCGGGCGAATGAACGTCCTCGACTCCATCAGTTCCGGCGAGTAGGAGACGCTTCGGAAGTGTGCGCAGCACACGGTGCGCACCTTTCCGCCCTTTCCGCCACCCGGTGAAGCGTGTCGCCTTCAGGCATGTTCGGAGATTGCGTGCGCCTCTTTCGCGAACTCGGTGCCGAGCACACTGCGATCGGTGAGCAGGTACAGGTAGGCCAGCGATGGCACCACCAGGATCGCCGACACACCGAACGCGATGAGGAGTCCCCAGAGCGTCGCTGGATCACCAGCGGCGTCTTCGATGCTCAACTCGTCGACCAGTACCCACGGGTACTGACCCACACCCCAGCCCCCGACGACCGCAGCCACCGCGATGACACCGGTGACCCTGGCCAGCCGGAACTTGTTGCGGAGCAGCAACGCCACTGACGCCAGTCCGGCCAGGCCCGAAACGATCAAAAACGCCACTCCTCGGCCGAGCAGCCCGTCGACCAGAGTGTCGGCGTCGACCACCAGCGGGAAGATGCCGGCCACCGCCGCCACACCGGTTATCACCGCCGTGATGAGGCTTCGGCGACGAAATCGTTCGGTGAGCTGCTGGTGCCCGAGCCGTTCGGCATCGGCGGCCAGGAAGATGGCGGCGAGGTACGCACAGGTCAGCACCGCTAGGACACCGCCTACCCACGAGGTGGGTCCGGTCCAACTGGTCCAGCGGTTTCCCACCCCGGTAGCGGGCACCCGGCCCGATGCAATCGCCCCGGCGATCATCCCCAGGAAGAAGGGAGTGATGAGCGAAGAGATCGCAAAGGCCGAGCCAAAGATTCGGGCCATGGCGAGATCGTCAGCAAACTTGCGGAACGCAAAGCCTGAACCACGAAAGATGATGCCCAGCGCTACAAAGCTGAACGGCACGTAGAGCGTCGACATGATCGAGCCGAAAGCCTCGGGGAAACCCGTCCACAGGAACACCAGCACGAAGATGAGCCAGACATGGTTGGCCTCCCAGACCGGGCCGATGGCGTGGTCGATGAGGCGGCGGGTGGGCCCACCCTCATCGGCGTCGCCCGCGCCGAGATCCCAGATGCCCGACCCAAAATCGGCTCCGGCAAACACCGCATAGGCGATGATGCCGACAAACATGACCAGCGCCACCGCATCGGCCGGGCCCATCAGACACCCACCTCGTCGGCTTCGTGATCGTCTCCGCCATCGCCCCGGTTCGAACCACCGAAATCCTGCATTGCGGCGAGGTTGACCAGCGGGTCGGCCAGCGGGAGGGCCGGCCCGTAGGGCGTATGCAGGTGCTTCTCGCCATCGCGCCAGCGGTTGGTCATCGAGCGAATCACCCGTACTCCGCCCACCGTCACCAGTGCGTACACCACCACGATCACCGCAAGACTCAGCCAGATCCACCCAGCGTCGGTCACCGCGTCCTCGGTGCGAAGCAGTTCGTGCACCACCCAGGGTTGGCGACCCACCTCGGTGGTGATCCATCCGGTTTCGAGGGCCACGATGGCGGCGGGTCCAGACAACAACACCGCTCGAAGGAACCATGGGTTGACCGGAACCTGTCGATCCTTTCGGTACAGCAGCGCGGCCCAGGCGACCAGGCCCACCAACGCGGATCCGATGGCCACCATGGTCTGGAACGAGAACCGGACGACATTGACCGGCGGGCGGTCCTCTTCGGGAACCGAGTTAAGGCCCTGCAACTCCGCATCGAAGGAGTTGGTGGCCACGAAGCTACCCAGGCCGGGGATGGGAACCTCGATACCGCCGACGATTCGTTCGCCGTCGTAGAAGCCACCGAGGATCGTGGGTACCTGACTCTCGGTTTCGGCAAGGCCTTCGATGGCGGCGAGCTTGATGGGTTGTTCGTCGGTGAGGCGCTGCCCGGCAAAGTGGCCGACGACGGGCTGAATCGGCGTGATGAGACAGGCGAATATCAGCGGGATAGCCAGCCCCATACGGTGATAGTGGTCGTTGCGACCCGACAGGATGCCTTTGGCGTAGACGCCCGCCACACAAAACCCGACCACCATGTAGGCGGCGAAGAACATGTGCACGTATTGCAGCCCAACCGCACTGTTGAAGATCGCGGCAAGCGGATCGACGTTGGTGACCTCGCCGTCGATGATGTCGAACCCGGTGGGTGCGTTCATCCAGGCGTTCACCGACAACACGAAGAACGTTCCCGAGGCGCCAGCCACCATGATGGGCACCAGCATGAGCGAGTGCATCTTTGGCGGAATGCGGTCCCAGCCATAGAGATAGATGCCGATGAAGATGGCCTCGACGAAGAAACTGATGCCTTCGAGCGCGAACGCCAGCCCCATGACATCGCCATAGGTCGACATCAGGCCGGGCCACAACAGGCCCATCTCGAAGCTGAGGACCGTGCCGGTCACCGCGCCGATCGCGAACAGCACGGCAGCCACCTTTGACCATCGCCGAGCCAGCTCTATAGCCACCGGATCATCGTTGCGGATGCCCCGTCGGTGGGCGACGAAGATCATCGCCGGAAACGCAACACCAAAGCAGGCGATGATGATGTGATAGCCAAGCGTGAGCGCCATCTGGTTCCGGGCAGCAATCAGATTGGACTCCGCCGAACCGAGTACCAACCACTCCAGCATTAACGCTCCAGATCAGGGAAAGAAGACCTGTTTCTATCATCGCACTTCTGCGTTGGTACACCACCGGTCAGCGGTCACAATCTGCGCCGATACTGTCAACCCGTGCCGCAAGGCGATTCGGTCTGGGAGGGTCGAATGCGCTGTTCTACACTGGTGTACAACATCACCAGGGAATCGAGATGGCGTGGACGAGACCAACCCCGAACTAGGCAGCAACCAGGACGCATTTGGCGAACCGATTGTGACCGGCGGTCCGTCAGTGGGTCAGGACGCTCCGCCGGCGCAGCCGGCTGGCTGGTACCCGGCCCCGGGAGGGCAGCGGTACTGGGATGGGAAACAGTGGACCGAGCACACCGCGCCGGCGCCGGTCCCGGCCACCGGATACGCCGTGGCGCCGCTGGGAGCCGCCGAAGAACGGCAGTTCGCCATGTTCGCCCATCTCGGGCAGCTGCTTGGCCTCGTTACCGGCATCGGCGGGTTCGTGGTGCCACTTATCCTCATGCTCACCAAGGGCAAGGAGTCCGATTTCGTGCGCCGGGCGGCGGTCGAGTCACTCAACTTCTGGATCACCGGAATCATCGCCGGCATCGTCGCCTTTGTGCTGCTTTTCGTTCTGATCGGCATCGTTTTGTTGCCGCTGGTGGGCATCATCTGGCTGGCCCTTCCGATCTACGCGGGTATCAAAGCCAACGAGGGCATCGACTACCGCTACCCCTTCAACCTCCGTCTGATCTCCTAGTACCCGTCAGGCCTTTCTATGCTGGTCACATGCTCCTAGTTCTCTCGCCAGCGAAAACACTCGACTACGAGTCGCCGCTTCCCACCAAGAAGCACTCGGTGCCCGAGATGGTCGACGACTCGGCCGAGCTCGTCGGCGTGCTCGCCAAGAAGAGCCCCGACGCCATCGGCAAGCTCATGGGCCTGTCGTCCAACCTGTCCGAGCTCAACTTCGAACGGTTCCAGGACTGGTCCACCGACTTCAGCCCCGTCAACGCCCGGCCAGCAATGCTGGCGTTCAAGGGCGACGTGTACATGGGCATGGAAGTCGAGAACTACACCGAGCGCGATTTCACCCACGCCCAGAAAACCGTTCGCATCCTTTCCGGGCTGCATGGCGTGCTCCGACCGCTCGACCTGATTCAGCCGTACCGGCTCGAAATGGGCACCGACCTCAAGAATCCTCGGGGCAAGAACCTCTATGAGTTCTGGGGAAGTCAGGTCACCGACCGACTCAACGCGGATTTGGCCGAACGGAAATCCAAGGCCCTGGTGAACCTGGCCTCCAAGGAATACTTCGGCGTCGTGAAGCCCAAAGACCTCGACGTTCCCGTTGTCTCCCCGGTGTTCCTCGACGAGAAAAACGGCAACTACAAAATCATCAGCTTCTTTGCCAAGCGAGCACGAGGCTCAATGGCATCCTGGATCGTGCAGAACCGGGTGAAGTCGGCCAAGGCCCTCACCGGGTTCGACGGCATGGGTTACCGCTACGACCCCGACCGCAGCACTACCGAGGCACCAACCTTCATCCGCGCCGAACGCTGACCCCAACTCACGGCCGGGCTAACACCTCGCCGTGGGGTACCGAGAACCAGGCGCCCGGCGCATCGATCCACCGTTGGAACGCGTCGGACAGCTCGGTCAGCTGTTCTGGGCTGGCAAGACCGCGATCCTGGGCCTGTTCGGCCAGCGATGAGTCGAGAATTCTCCCGGCCCACAACTCGCCCCACCAGGTGCGGTCGGTGTCATCGGCGAAGCACCAGATCGATGCCGAGCAGCTCACTTCGCTGAACCCGGCCTCGGTAGCCCACCCTTTGAGGTAGCGGCCCGCATCGGGTTCGGCGTCGTTTCCCCGCGCCACCGCCTGATAGGTCGCCATCCACCGGTCGAGTACGGGATCCTTCGGCGCCCATGCCATCGAGCCGTAGTCGGCGTCGCGTGCCGCCACCACACCGCCGGGCCGACATACCCGCCGCATCTCGCGCAGCGCCGCCACCGGGTCGGACAGATGTTGAAGCACCTGATGAGCGTGGACGATGTCGAATTGATCATCGTCAAAGGCGAGCTCATAGACCGAGCCTTCAGCAAACGACACGTTTTTCACCTGCGAGGGCACCGCCGCCTTCGCCTTGGCGATCACTTCGGCACCCAGGTCGATGCCCACCACCTCAGCCGAGCCGACCCGTTGCGCCAGGTCGACGGTGATCGTGCCGGGTCCACAACCAACGTCGAGCACGCTTCGCCCATCGACAAGCTCGCCCAGGAGATAGGCGGCCGAGTTCTCAACGGTGCGCCATGTATGGGATTTGAGCACCGACTCGGAGTGCCCATGGGTGTAGGTGTCGGTGGGCCGAGGTTCAGGCGAGGTCATTTGCCCAACGTTAGCGACGACCCGCCGGCTCGACGATGGATTACTCGGCGGTGAGAAGCAGCCCCACCTGGCGACTCTGGGCCACGAGTGCACCCGATTCGTCCCACAGCGCGCCATCTTCGATCATCTTGTTCCCGGCGAGATCCGAGGTGTGAAAGCTGCCCCGAATCCAACCGGGCACGGGTCGCCGACGCACATGCACGGTGAGTTCGATGGTGGGCACCCAACCGATGTACCCCAGCGCGCCAAACAGCGAGGGCGGAAACGCATCGGCCAGAAGCGGCAGGCTCAGCGTGTCGACGGGGTGGTCATCCGTGAAGCGAATCCAACCCGAGATCAGTGCTTCTTTGGCTTGCCCTGCCTTGGCCTGATCGGGGTGAATTCGTAGGTCCACCCGGTTTCGGATGGGAAGATCCACGCCCTGTTCAACCCCCGACCGTGGCAGGCAATCCTCGACCGGGGGCAGATCGGGCGGGTCCATGGTGAAGCTCGGGCGTGTCGGATCATCTTGGGCAGCCGGGTCGTCAAGGTCGGCGAACGCTGCAACGGAGGTAATGCGGGTTTTCCCACCCTGAGTCAATGCCCCTCGCACGTTCGACAGCGTGCGTCCCGAGCGGATGAGTTCGGCGTTGATTTCGCCGGGCTCCTCGCCCGCACCTGGTCGAAGGAAGTGGGTGGTCACGGTGAGCGGGTCGGGGTGGTCACTCAGTTCACGCATGGCTCGCAGCACCGGGGCCAACAGGTACCCACCGTTCGGATTGGTGCCGATATTCCAGGCGTCGCTGATCCAGGTGCTCCAGCTGCCGTCGCCTGCGGCGCTGATGGCGGTCTCGTTGGTGAAGAACGACATGTCCCCGACCGTAGTGGGGGCGACTCGGCACGCAACGATTGCGTCGGCCATTGTCGCACTAGGTTTGGGCCATGACCTACATCGATCCCACCGCCGACATGATCACCAGGCTCGCCGCCGACGCCGAGACGATTCGAGGCCCGATCCGCATGATCAATCTGCTCAAGTTCAACGACATCGCCGACTACGGCGATCAACCCGATCCCTCCGAAACCGGGTCTCCCAGCACCGGGGCCGAGGCCTACGCCCGCTACGGCGCAAACACCATCGGCGAGCTGGCCCGGGTGGGCGGAACAATTTTCTACGCTGCGGCCGCCGACATGAACGTCATCGGCCCCGACGACGAGGCTTGGGATCAGGTGGCCATTGTCGAATATCCCAGTCGAGAGAAGTTCCTCACCATGGTTGCCAAGCCCAGCTACCAGGCGGCCGTTTTCCACCGCACCGCCGGGTTGGCCGACACCCGACTCATCATGACGTCGGGCTGGTAATGCTCAGGCGTACGGCATGACGAAGTTCCGGGGCAGCGTGTACCTGGCGGTGAGCGTCGACGGCTACATCGCCGACGCCGATGGTGGCGTGGCCTGGCTCGACGACATCGAACAC
>CAZGVQ010000147.1:0-8146 GCA_964529355.1 uncultured Acidimicrobiales bacterium | reverse complement strand
GCCAGATTCGGAACGATGAGTTCGATAACCGCCATCCTCAGCGTCGACCTTTTGACAGGTAGCGTTCGGCGCTGTCGGGCAGCACGGTTGCAATGCGGGTTCCCGGCGGCATTTCGGCGGCCACCTGAGCACATGCGGCCAGGGCCAGTCCGCTACTGGGGCCACACAATACGCCTGCCTCGTTGGCCGCTCGGGCCGCGGCGAACGACTCGTCATCGGGCACCGATATCACGCGATCGATGACCGAGACATCTATCGATCCGGGAATCATTCGCTCGGCCTGGCCCACGGCCTCCACCTCGTACCGCACAGGATCTCGCAGCTCCCCCGAGGCGTGGAAGTGGGCGTAGATCGAGCCGACCGGATCGGCCAGCACCACTTGAATGTGCGGATCGCGCTCTTTCAGGTAGCGCGCCGTGCCCGAAATGGTGCCGCCGGTACCGCCACCAGCGACGAGCACATCGATACGGCCGTCGAGTTGCGCCCAGATCTCGGGACCGGTGCTCTCATAGTGCGCCAACGGGTTTGCCTTGTTCTCGTACTGGTTCAGGAACACCCCGCGGACCTCGTCGGCAAGATCGGTGGCCCGGGCCAGGTAGTGCATGTCGGTTCCGAGCTCGGCGTCGGGCACCTGCACGATCTCGGCACCCAACATGGTCAACAAGTCGAGCTTCTCCTTCGGTACCCGTTCTGAGCACACGATGATGACCCGGTAACCCCGGTGACCTCCAAGCGCAGCCAATGCGATGCCGGTGTTTCCGCTGCTCGACTCGACGATGGTTCCTCCAGGACCAAGCGCCCCCGAAGCCTCGGCCGCATCGAGCATCCATCGCGCTGTGCGATCCTTCACGCTCCCGGTCGGGTTTGCCGTCTCGATCTTTGCCCAAATCTCGACACCGGCGGCCGGGCTCGGCATCGATTCCAGGGGCGTCGGACGCCATTTGGGCTTGTGGGCCTGTGTCACAATGCCTGCCCATGATCGATCCGGCCCGTCTCGAACTGTCCGACCTCGCTGCGCAAACGATGATTCTGCCGCTGTACGGGTCGTCGGCTACCGATGTCTCCGCCGACCAGCGCGCCGCCAACACCTCGATCTACGGCTACGGAACACCGGCCGAGGTACTCGCCGAACTCCGACCGGGTGGCGTGGTCCTGCTCCAACGCATGCCGTTCCACCCCCAGTTCGCTGAGCTGCCGCTCGGCAGTCTGGGTGAGTCGGCGCGTCTTCAGGACTTTGTGGCCGGACTGCAATCGGTTGCCGAACAACACGAGCTTGGCCGACTGATCATCATCGCCGACCAGGAAGGCGGCGAGGTAAACCGACTTCCCGGACCGACCTTGGCCGCGCCGGCCCACATTGGCGATACCAACCGCGTCGAACTGGCCGAACGAGCCGGTTATATCACCGGCGTTGCCGCCCGTGAGCACGGAGTCAACCTCATCCTCGGACCCGTCGCCGACATTGCGCTCGACGGTCCCTCGAAAGGGCCCATTGGCGACCGCTCGTTCGGCTCGGACCCGCAGCGGGTCGCCACGATGGTGGCGGCGACGGTCCAGGGTCTGCACCACGCCGGGGTGGCCGCAACCGCGAAGCATTGGCCGGGTCACGGGCGGGCCAACGCCGACAGTCATGTGCAGCTCCCATCGCTCGACATCACAAAACAAGACTGGCTCGAAGCCGAAGCGCAGCCGTTTCGGGCCGCCGTTGATTCCGGCGTCGATGCCATCCTTGCTGCGCACCTGGTCGCGACCGCAATCGACGACAAGAAAACACCGGCCAGTATGTCGGGTCCGGCCATGGAGCTGCTCGACGAGATCGGGTTCCATGGCATGAGGATGACCGATGCGCTGTGGATGCCGGGAATCCGCCAACAACCTCTGACCGATGCCGAGATCGCACTCACTGCGCTGGCTGCCGGCGCCGATTGTCTCCTGGCCACTCCCGACCCGGCAGGGCTGCGCTCTCTCGCTGCGAATCGAGACGACCTTCGACCGAGGCTCGAAATGGCCGCAACCCGGATACAGGCGCTCCGGGATCGCTTCGTCGATCACACCGTCGATACGCCCTCTGGCGAGGACTGGGTGGAACTCACTTCAGAACTCAACTCTGACATCGCGGCGTTCCAACCATAGGGTGTTGCACCAGTACAGGTTCGCGTGACGAACGCATCACCCTACCTTCGAGGAGCTCACGATGGCCGAGATCGAAACCCCTTATGACCTGGCAATCATCGGCGCCGGCACCGGCAACGGAATCATCACCGACAAGCTGGACCATTGGCGCATTGCGCTGATCGAAAAGAGCGTGTTCGGAGGCACGTGTCTCAACCGCGGCTGTATCCCCTCGAAAATGTTCGTGCGCACCGCCGACATCGCCGAAACCATCCGCGATGCCGAGCGGTTCGGCGTCGACGCGACGCTAAATGGCATTCGCTGGGCCGACGTTCGCGAGCGGGTCTTCGGACGCATCGATCCCCTCGGACCAGGCAGCGCCGAGGCCAGAGAGGAACAAGCCAACGTCGATCTGTTCCGTGGCGAAGCGGTATTCGCCGACGCCAACACCCTCACGGTCGGCGACCAGAAGATCACGGCGGACCGCTTTGTGCTGGCCGCCGGCGCTCGACCGTTCGTTCCCCAGATCCCCGGACTCGACTCGGTCGAATATCACACCACCGACTCCATCATGCGGCTCGAGGATGGTCCCGAGCACCTCATCATCGTCGGGGGCGGCTTCATCGCTGCCGAGATGGCGCACATCTTCGGCGGCCTGGGCGCCAGGGTCACGATCCTTGCTCGGGGCGACCGACTCCTCGGGCTCGAAGACGACGCGATCAGTCACGCGTTCACCAAGGAGTATCAGCACCGCTTCGACATTCGTCTCAACACCAGTACCCAGCAGCTCAGCCAGGACGGCAACGACATTCATGTCCAAGTCCAGAACGTCGACGGCGGCACCGACACCATCGTCGGCGACACCCTGCTCATGGCAACCGGACGAATCCCCAACACCGATCGACTTGGGGTGGCCGCGGCCGGCGTCGAAACCGACGATCGCGGATTCGTGCTCACCGACGACAGTCTTCGCACCAACGTCGACCACATCTGGGCCATCGGCGACATGACCAACCGGGCCCAGCTCAAGCACTACGCCAACGCGCAGCTTTCGTCGGTAGCCCACAACATCGTCGACCCTGACAACCCCATCCAGGTGAAACCTCGGTTCGTACCGCACGCGGTGTTCGCCGAACCCCAGGTCGCCGCCGTCGGCCAGACCGAACAACAGCTAATCGAGAGCGATACCGCCTACATCGAAGGCCACAAGTACTACAGCGGCACGGCCTTTGGCTGGGCGCTCGAAGACAAGCACTCGTTCGCCCGGGTCTACGCCGACCCCGAAACCCGCCTCCTTCTGGGCGCCCACATCATCGGTCCGCAGGCGAGCCTGCTGATTCAACCGCTGATCCTCGGCATGGAGATGGACCTCACTATCGACCAGATGGCCAAGGGCCAGATCTACATTCACCCGGCGCTTACCGAAGTGGTCGAGAACGCCCTCCTCAACCTGGGATAACCACCATGACCTCGACCCTTACTTCCGATGAGCTGAAGCAGCTCACCGATGGAATCGCCGCAGCCGACGCAACCGATGCGCTCACCAAACTGTTCAACCATCGCAGCCACATCAATACACTGGTCGGTCCGCCGGGCAATACCCCCATCGTCGGGCCAGCCGTGACGATCTCGTTCCTTCCGACACGCGAAGACCTGATGGACAAGCACGTCCACAGCCTCGGCCCCGCCATTTACCGGGCACTCGAGGGACACGAGGCTGCCGGTTCGATACTGGTGATGGCCAGCAACGGGCACCCGCACACCTCGCTCGGCGGTTCCACCAAGCTCTCTCGGGTGCAAAACCTCGGGATGGCCGGCATCGTGTGCGATGGACGCCTCCGCGACTTCGATGAGCTGGCCGAATACTCGTTCAGCGCCTACTGCAACGGCGAGGCAATCCGAGCCGGCGGCAACGAGATTCAGCCGTACCTCTCCAATGTCCCGGTCACCGTTGCGGGGGCTACCATCGCCCCCGGCGACATCGTGTTCGCCGACGAAACCGGGGTAGCCATCGTGCCGGCCGACCGGGCCAGAGAGGTGTTTGAGATGGCGGCGAAAATCAAAGCGATGTCCGCCTCGATGCTCCCGATGATCGCCGACGAAGACCCCGAAACAGTGAAGCGAGAAGGAAGCACCGAAGCCTGATGAACGTCTCTGAACTCCTGGTCAACGGCTTGGAACAGGCCGATGTGCAGTTCGTCTTTGGTCTCCCCGGAGACGAGAACCTCCCGTTCCTCGAAGCCGTGCGCGCCTCATCGCAACTGCGGTTCGTGCTTACCCGACACGAAGCGGGGGCCGGCTTCATGGCCGCCGCCTATGGCTACCAAACCGGCGGGCTTGCCGTGGCCATGAGCACCCTTGGCGCGGGCTCGACCAACCTGATGACGCCCCTGGCCCACGCCTGGCTGGCCGAGGTACCCATGATCGCAATCACCGGCCAGAAGCCGGTGCTCGACAACCGGCAGGGTCGCTACCAGTTGATCGACGTGGTCGAGATCATGGCGCCCATCACCAAGATGTCGGTGTCGGTGCCATCGGCCGAGGCTCTGCCGGGCATCATCGCCGAAGCCGTGCAGGAAGCGCTTGCCTATCCGCAGGGCCCGGTACATATCGAGCTCCCTCTCGATATCGCGGCCCTCGATGCGGGCAGCACCAACCTGCTTCCGACCACCACGGCCCCTCGGCCTTCGCCTGCGCCCGCGGCCATCGACGATGCAGTCGAGCGTCTTCGCGCTGCGAAGCGCCCACTGGTTCTGCTCGGCAGCGCCGCCAATACCCGCCGAGGCCTCCCTGAGGCCATCCGCCGGTTCATCGATGCCACGCAGCTTCCGGTAACGGCAACGATGATGGGCAAGGGTGTCGTCGACGAAACCCAGGCCACCTTCATCGCAACCTCCACGATGCCCGAGATGGGCTTCAACCAATGCGCGGTGACCCACGCCGACCTCATTCTCAGCGTTGGCCACAACGTGATGGAGAAGGCGCCGTTCACCATGACCGCCGACGGCCCCGACGTGATTCACATCCACGAAAACGCGGCCACTCCCGACGCGATCTGGTTCCCCGACCTTCAGGTTCTGGGCGATATGACCCATACCTTCGATGCACTCACCGAAGCGCTCAACCCGCTACCCAGCTGGGAGCTCGACGGGTTCGCGAAAATCGGCGCAGCCATGCGCGACGCCATTACCTATGACCCGGCCGATGACGCCGATGGTCCGCTGGTGATGCCCCAAGCCGTGGCTACCGCACTACGCGGAGCCCTTGGCCCCAGCGACATCCTCAGCCTCGACAACGGCATCCACAAGCTGTGGCTCACCCGCAACTACCTGGCCAGCGAACCACGAACGGTGATGGTCGATTCGGCGCTCGGCGCCATGGGAACCGGTATCCCCGCGGCCATCGCGGCCAAGCTCGTTCATCCAGACCGCCGGGTGGCGGCGCTGATCGGCGATGGTGGATTCCTCCAGACCGGTCAGGAAATCGAGACCGCTGTCCGTCTTGGTCTCGACCTCTGCATTCTGATCTTCAACGATGGCGGGCTCGGCATGATCAGGCTCAAACAAACCATGGAGGGGCTCGAGAATCACGGCGTCGACTTCGACAATCCCGACGCCGCCAAACTCGCCGAGGCGTTCGGAGCCCACGGGCACACGCTCACCACGGGCGCCGAGCTTCCGGCTCTGCTCGAGGAGGCCTATTCCACCGGCGGTGTGCACGTGATCGACATTCCGGTCGACTACGGCCAGAATCCTCCGTTGCTCATGTCGATGAAACTCATCGACTGCGAGGAGATCCTCGGGTCGTGAATGTCCTTCCCCTCGACAAGGGACTGTTCGGCCCGGTCTTTGTAACCGACGAGGTTCGCGCAGCACATGGCACTGATGCATGGCTTGAGGACATCCTCCGGGTCGAGTCCGCGCTGGCCATGGCCCAGGCGTCGCTCGGCATCATTCCGCAGGTGGCAGCCGATGCCATCGATCAGCTGACCCCGGGTCAATTCGATCAAGCGGCGCTCGAGGATCGCACAGCCGCCGTTGGATTTCCCATCGCCGGCATCGTCGAGCAGATCGCCGAACTGGTGCCCGACGGGCTCGGCGAATACGCACACTGGGGAGCCACCACACAGGACATCCTCGATACCGCACAGGTGCTGCAGATTTCGCGTGCTATCGATCAGCTCGAGTCCGAACTACTCAGCATTGGCGCCGTGCTCGCCCAGAAGGCCGACGCAGGCCGCGACACCCTCATGCTCGCGAGAAGTCAGGGGCAAGCGGCGCTTCCTACCACCTTTGGACTGCGAGTCTCAGGCTGGCTCTCGAGCCTCACGCGACACATCGAACGCCTGCGCCAGGCCAAAAGCCGAGTGTTGGTTGTGCAACTGTCGGGCGCCGTCGGCACTGCAGCCGCCTATGGGCCGCACGCAACGGAGCTCATGACCCAGGTTGCCCGCCTGCTCGATCTTGAGGTCGCCCACGTGAACTGGCACACCCAGCGCGACCGATTCGCCGAAATTGCGTCGATTGCCACCGGCATCGCCGCGTCGATCGGAAAGATCGGCCTCGATGTTTCGATGTCGGCGCAGCCCGGGATTGGGGAAACGCGCGAACTACCCGGGGCATCGGGTGGCGGCGTGAGTTCGACGATGCCGCAGAAGCAGAATCCGATTCTCTCCCAGCAGCTCGTGCAGAACGCGCGCATCGCCAAGAGCCTGCTTCCACTGGCGTTCGAGGCCGTGGTATCCGACCACGACCGCGGCATGGGGATCTGGCCGGTCGAGTGGTTTGCGATGCCCCAGCTGATGACCCTGACGCTCAGTTCGGTGGCAAAACTGTCGGAACTTCTCGAGGTCCTCGCCATCGATGAGGAGCGGATGGCCGCGAACCTGGCCAGCCACGACAAGGTGATGGCCGAGGCGGTCATGATGGCGCTGGCCCCCGAACTTGGCCGGCAGCGCGCTCACGATGCGGTGGCGGAGGCTCTTCGTGCAATGCCCGACGCGCCGCTCGGCGAAGCTCTGGCCGCAGCTGGCATCGAGGTGGCTCCGGAAACCCTCGACCCCCACACGTACCTGGGAAGCTCGAACGAGCAGATCGGCGCTGCGATCGCTGAATTCTCGGCCATCTCCTCGACAGGTTGAACCTGCTTGCGCGAGTCTTGGCACACCGACAATCCGGCGAGGATGATTCTTATGTCAGAAAGCTCGTTCTACATCTCTGAAATCGTGTTTGGCGACGACGGCTACGTGGTGGTCACCAACGGGTCAACCAACCCCGCAGACCCCGACGGTCTCGAGCTCTGCCAGTTCCCTGAGTACCCCGACGTTCCGGCTGGCATGGTGGAGGCCGGAGGCTCCGTACAGGTCCCGGGCGCCGACCTCGGCGGCCTGTTCAATGATGCCGGTGAAGTCGCGCTGTACACCATTCCAGAATACGAGAACCCCGATGCGGTGGCGGGCTATGTGCAGTGGGGTAACGCCGACCACAAGCGCGCCGAACCGGCGGTCGCCGGCGGCGTATGGCCCGACAACGCATTTGTCGAGGCAAAAGGATCAGCCAAAATGACTGCTGCGGGCCCCGAGGCGAAGTCGCCCGACGCGTGGACTGTCTCCTAACCCAAACCGAGAGTCACACGATATGAGTCACGATCGCCTCACCGTCCTCAACGAAATTGCCGTGCAGCGCGTGATGCACATGTTTCATACCGAGGATCCTTCGACAGCAACAAAGGTTCTTGATGCCGTCCACGCGGGCGGCGGACGCGTGGTGGAGTTCACCAACCGCGCCCGATTCGCTACGTCGGTGTTCGACGCGCTGCGCCGTCACGTGGACGACACGCACCCCGACATGATCATCGGGGTCGGCTCGGTCGAAGACGCGCCCACCGCGTCGCGGTTCATTGCCGCGGGCGCAGAGTTCATCGTGTCGCCGATCTTCGATGCCGCCACGGCGGATTTGTGCAACCTCCGCAAGATTCCTTATCTGCCCGGCACCCAAACGGTCACCGAAATCGCCACCGCCGAGCGAAGCGGCGT
>CAZGVQ010000146.1:0-8147 GCA_964529355.1 uncultured Acidimicrobiales bacterium | reverse complement strand
CAAGATCGCCGGAGGCGGGATTGAAGAGCACGTTGGCCAGATGGAAGTCGCCGTGGATGATGCCGGGCTGCCACTCGGCGGGTCGGTTGGTCTCGAGCCAGTCGCCCAACTCGTCGGCGTAAGGAAGCTCGACACCCCGGTACCCCTCGATGGCGCCGTAGCTCTCGAGCTGACCGCGCCAGCGCGGAACCTGGCGCTCCAGGTAGCCGGGCTTTCCGAAATCTCCGAGTCCTACCGCCTCGTGGTCAACCGCACCCAGTGCCGCGATGGCCTCGGCCATCGCCAGGCCCATACGGTGCTGCATCGCCGGGTCGCTGGCCACCGGCTCGGGGAGACCGTCGGGAGCCAGAAACCCCTGGACCTCTTCCATCAAGAAGAAGGCGCAACCCATGAGCTCGGTGTCGGATTCGCCAGCGATGAACTGGGGGTGCGGCACATCGGACCCAGCCAGCGCGGCGAGCACCCGAGACTCGCGGCGCATCGTTTCGTCGCTGTTCTTGCGCTTGTGCTCGGGCGGGCGCCGCAGCACAAAGCTGCGACCACCGCGCTCAAACCGGATCAGAAAGTTCTGGGTTCCTCCGGTGAGCAGCCGAGCCTCGACCAATGGAGCGCCCGCCTCAAGGTCGCGTTCGTCCATCCACCGCGTCAACGTGACGGGATCGATGAGCTCTGGCGCAACCGGCCAGTCGGAAGTATCAGCTGCCATCCAGCGAGCCTAGGTGAGTCGATACTGCGACTCGAAACACGTGCTCAGAGTCGCACGCGCTCGTTCTTCGGGTCATAGAACGACCGGATCGACGTGGTGGCCGGATACAGCTCGCCGGCCACTTCGATCTGCCAGGTTCCGGCGTCGAGCCAGTCCTTGGTGACCCCTTCGCCGTGTTCGACGTACCCCATCGCCAACGAGGCGTCCTCGGTGTAGCTCCACATCGCCGATGCGGTGCGCCCGACCATCTGGCCGTCGCGGTAGATGGGCTCGTCGTGGTACATGAGCTTGTCGGGGTCCCCCAGTTTGAACTGGATCAGCCGCTTGGACTTCGGCTGCTCCTTCTGTTGGAGCAGGGCGTCTCTGCCGATGAAGGAGTCCTTGTTCCACGCAATTGCGAAGCTCAGCCCGGCCTCGACAGGGGTGTCCTCGTCGGTGATGTCATCGCCCCAGTGCCGGTAGCCCGACTCCACCCGCAGCGAGTTCATCGCGTGGTAGCCGGCCAGCTGAATGCCATGTGGCTCACCGGCTGCGAGGAGCGCATCGAACACCGGCACCGCCGAAGCGTTGGGCATGTAGAGCTCCCAGCCCAGCTCGCCGACGTAGCTCAGCCGTAGCGCCAGTACTCGATGACCAGCGACGTCGATGTGCTGCCCGGTGCCGAACGGGAAGTCCTCGTTCTCGAGCGAGCTTTCGGTGAGTTGGCTCAGCACCTTGCGGGCGTTGGGACCCATGAGGCCAAGCATCGATACATCAGCAGTTTCGTCGACGATGCTGAGGTCGAGCCCGACGGAGTGTCGGCGCATCCAGGTGCGGTCTCGGACGGCCGCAGCAGCCGCCGTGACCACGTAAAACTCCTGGGCATCGAGCCGGGTGATGGTGAGATCGGCCTCGATACCACCCCGTTCGTTGCACCACTGGGTGTACACGGCTTTCCCGATGGGCGCATCGATGTCGGCCACGCTGATGTTGTTCAGCATGTCCAGCGCGTCGGGTCCGGTGACCCGAAATTTCACAAACGACGACTGGTCGAACAACGCAACTCGGTTGCGCACAGCATCGCACTCGCGCCCCGACGCTTCGTGCCAGTTCTGTTTGCCATACGAGTACTCATAGGCCGGGTTTTCGCCGCCGGTTGCGTACCAGTTGGGGCGTTCCCATCCTGCAAGCTCGCCGAAGACGGCCTGGTGTTCCACAAGCCGGTCATGGAGCGGCGACTTCTTGATGCCTCGAGCGCTTTCGTACTGCCGAAACGGCCAGTGCATGGCATACAGCAGGCCGAGGCTCTCCGAAATCCGATCTTCGAGGTACTGCTGGTCGGCCTGGAAGGGCTTGGCCCGACGAATGTCGACGCCGGAAAGATCCATTGGCGGGTAGCCGTCGGCGATCCAGTCGGCCAACGCCCAGCCCACACCGCCCGACGATTGGATACCCACCGAGTTGAAGCCCGCAGCGACGAAACAACGGTCGACCTCGGGGGCCTCGCCGAGGTAGTACACACCGTCGGGCGTGAAGGATTCGGGACCGTTGAAGAACAACTGCAGGCCGACATCGCCGAGCGCGGGCACCCGATGGATGGCCCGCTCGAACACCGGGCCAACGTGCCCCCAGTCTTCGGGCAGCGTGCCGAACGAGAAATCGCGCGGGATGCCACCCGGCTTCCACACTTTGCCCCGAGGTTCGAAGAACCCGGCCATGATCTTGCCGGTCTCCTCTTTGAAATAGGTGTAGTTGGTCGGGTCGCGCAGCGTGGCGAGGCCCGTCTCGACCCCGTCGACCTGCTCGGTGACGATGTAGAAGTGCTCGCATGCCTGGAGCGGCACATTCACGCCGATCTTCGCCGCAAGGGCACGGGTCCACATGCCGCCGCAGAGCACCACGGTTTCGGCGTCGATCGCTCCCTGTTCGGTCTGAACACCGGTGATCTTGCCGTTCACCACATCGACATCGGTGACGGCGACGCCCTCGATGACCTGCGCTCCCCGCTGCCGCGCACCTTTCGCCAACGCCATGGTGGTGTCGACTGGCGAAGTGACGCTGTCTCTGGGGATATGCAGTGCGCCGACCAGGTCGTCGGTGCGCATGAGCGGCCACATCTCGGCGGCTTGATCGATGGAAATCACGTTGGCCTCAACGCCGACCGTCTTGGCCATCGACGCCGTGCGCAGCAGCTCTTCCCAACGGTCGACATCGGAGGCGACGGCCAACGAACCCGGTGTGCGGTACCCGGTGGCCTGCTCGGTCTCGGCTTCGAGCGAGGCGAACAACTCGTTGCTGTGATGGGCCAGCATCGTCTGGCTGTAGCTCGATCGCATCTGGGCCACGAGCCCGGCGGCATGCCACGTGGTGCCGGCGGTCAACGTGTTCTGCTCGAGCACCACCACATCGGTGATGCCCCGCCGGGTCAGGTGGTAGGCCACCGAACAGCCGACGATTCCGCCGCCGACGATGACCACCTCGGCACGCGAGGGAAGGGATACTTCAGCCACAAATGAGCCTTTGGGTTGATGGGGCGCGACCGCACCTGCGAAGGCCACACGGTACCACCGGCCATTTTGAGCCGACCCAGCCGCGACGCCTGCTCACCACCCTGCGGGAAGGGAGTACTGGGAGCGAAAGGCACTAGGTTCTCAACGTGTCTGAACCCGCTTCCGAGACCATTCATCATCTGGTTGCCAACGGCGTCGCAACCATCACCATCGACGACCCGGCGACCCGCAACTCGCTGTCGGGGCCCACCCTCGATGCGTTGGGCGAGGCGTGCCGCGCCAGCAAAGACGACCCGACGGTTCGCGTTGTGGTGGTCCGAGGCGGCGGCGACCGGGTGTTTGTTTCTGGCGGCAACATCAGCGAGGTGAACCGGGCCGTTGGAGGCGAACACAAGAGCCCCGGCGCGGCGGCGATGCTGGCCCTCACCACCATTGACAAGCCGGTCATCGCGGCGATCAACGGCCACTGCCTGGGCGGCGGGCTGCTGGTGGCGCTGAGCGCCGACATTCGGATCGCCGTCGACCATGCCACGTTCGGCGTGCCGGCCGTCCGCTTGGGCGTGGCGTATCCGCAGTCGGGAACCGACCTCCTGGTGCGCGAGGTCGGTGCATCGCGGGCACGAGAGATCCTCATGACCGGCGAGCGCCTCGATGCGCGGGCCGCCGAATCGATCGGACTGGTTCACCAGGCCGTGCCGGCCGATGACTTCGACACCGCCGTCGACAACCTGGTGGCCACCCTGTTGGCCAACGCTCCGCTCTCTATGCAAGCGGGGAAGGTTGCCGTGCAGGCCGCAGCAACCGGCGACACCGCCGACCTCGAAGCGGCACGCACCGCCGTGGCTGCTGCGTGGGCCAGCGATGATGCCAAGGAAGGAACGGCAGCGTTTCTCGAGAAACGCCCCGCCGACTTTCAAGGTTCGTAGCCAAATGACAATCCGATTGTGTACGTGGAACGTTTGGCTCAATCACGGCCCCTGGCGCGAACGCCATGAGGCAATCGAAGCGACGCTTGCCGGTCTGGCTCCCGATGGGGTGGCGCTGCAGGAGGTGTATGACCCCGTCGACAGGTCGGGCTCACCACTGGTGGCCATCGCCGAGAACCTGGGGTACGAGCTCATCATGGGCCCACCCCCTGCGGGATTCGAGGCGCCGGTGCGCAATGCCATCATGTCGCGTCTGCCGGTGACCGATACCGACGCAATGTTGCTGACCGACCGACACGAGCACCGGTATCGCAGCGTGGTTACGGCCACCCTCGACCATGCTGACGGTCCGGTACAGGTATTCACCACGCACCTCGAGCACCGCTACCACCTCGGCTCGCTGCGCCAGGAACAGCTCCAGGAAATCGTGGGGTTCATGGCCGACCGCTGGCCCGAGAAGGATGCGTTTCCCCCGGTGCTCATGGGAGATCTCAACGCAGTTCCCGACAGCGACGAAGTCCGTCGTCTCACGGGCCGGGCCGACCCTTACGACGCAGGCAACAACCGCAGGAGGATCTTCCTCGATGCCTGGGACGTCGCCGCGCCCGGTAGCGACGGCGTCACCTGGGACAGCGCAAATCCATACCTCGAGTATCCACAGTGGCCGAACCGCCGACTCGACTACATCCTCATCGGATACCCGTCCGAGAAGCCGCTCGGCCGAGTAGCGAACATCGAACTGGCGGGCACCGAACCGGTCGACGGCGTGACGCCCTCCGACCACTATGCGGTAGTCGCCGACCTCTACACCGCCGCCGACGGGCGTCCCGAAGATCGCTAGCTAGAACACCGGAAAGACGCTGGTATCGCCCAGCCGTTCGGCCCTGGACAGCGCGTACAACACCGTCCAGTCACCGTGACGGGCGCGAGCGATGTTGGTGTTGATGTCGACCACGATGGCGATGCCCTCATCGCTCGTCGGCGGACGTTCTTCGTCGACGCTGACCGCAAGGTCGTCGAGATGGGTAAGGACTTCGATGAGGCGGGTACGACAGAAGTCGTCGAGGCTGAGCATTCGCCCACCCAGCGCCCCGACCAGGCGCGACTCGGGCTCATCGGCGAACCGAAGCCGCATGTCGTCGGCGACCTGTTGGCACTTGGCCGCGATTTCGGAAGGCCCAGCCTCGGCTTCGCTGGCCGAGACGTCCTTGATCTGGTCGTGGATTGGCGCTTCGAGCGCCGCGGTGAAGTAGGTGACCGGCGTCAGTAGATCTTTGGCATCGACATCGGCCGCAGTGAGCGAAGCATCGGTGCGGTCGAGATACGCGAGCGCGGCGCCGGCGGCCCGCACGAGATGCGCGCTGAGCGCGCCGACGGTCATTCCCTCGAGCGCCGAAGGCTCATCCCACTTCTCGACCACTGACGGACGAGCCATCAGCTCGGCCGACGCGTCGACTGCCTCGATCACCAACGAACGAACCCGGTTCATCGCTACTCCCCCATCGATCCTTGTTGCTGTTGCAGTTGTTCCTGTTGAAGACGGCTACTCAGTTGGCGTGCAGGTCTTCGTTGAGCCCCTGCCAACTCGCCGCGGAGGTCCGGGCGATAGCCTCGACCGCTCCGGTCTTGCTGTTACGACGGAAGAGCAGGCCGTTGGCGCCCGACATGTCCTTGGCCTTGACGGTTTCGCCATCGGGTGTCGCTACCAGGGTCCCGGCCGTGAGATACAGACCGGCCTCGACAATGCAGTCGTCGCCGAGCGAGATGCCGATACCCGAGTTCGCGCCGAGCAGGCAGTTCTCGCCCACGCTGATGGTTTCGGTGCCGCCACCTGACAGTGTGCCCATGATCGATGCGCCACCGCCGACATCGGAGCCGTTGCCAACCACCACGCCAGCCGAGATACGACCCTCGACCATCGAGGCGCCCAGCGTTCCGGCGTTGAAGTTACAAAAGCCTTCGTGCATGACCGTGGTGCCTTCGGCCAGATGCGCCCCCATGCGGACCCGACTCGCGTCGGCGATCCGCACGCCGCCCGGAATCACGTAGTCGAGCATTCGGGGAAACTTGTCGACGTGCATGACCTCCACATGGTGGCCAGCCGCCCGCAGCTTGATACGGGTCATCTCGAAGTTGGGCACCTCGAAGGGGCCGAGGTTGGTCCACACCACGTTGGTGAGCTTTCCGAAGATGCCGTTCATGCTGACCCCGTGGGGTTGCACCTCTCGTCGGGAGAGCAGATGAAGACGCAGATACCCGTCGACAGCATCGATCGGATCATCTTGGAGATCACCGATGAACGCAGCAAAGAGCTGTCGCTCGCCACCCAGCGCCGGCTGCGCAGCAACCTCGGCCAGACCTTCCCAGGCGGCGTAGTTGTGATGGGGCACCTCGGTGTATCCGAGTGCTGGTTCGACCACCGACATCGCCTCGGCGAGCTGGTCGAGGCTCACGGGATAGGTGGCCGTGCCCTTCGTGTGACCAACCACCTTTGCCATCGCGGCGGCGGGAAAGTTGCCGAGGCCGAGGTTGACGTGGGGATAGGCAACATCGAGTACGTCGCCGGACGGGCCGATGGTGCCGATGCCCAGCGCAAAGGCGATGGGCGATGCGTAGCCGTCGATCGACGCCTCAATCTCATCGCGTGCGGCGTGAATCTCTTCGAGTGTGCTGTAGGAACTCATGGCGCCGAAACTACCCGCGCCCATGCACCCTGTCGCAACGGGATTTCGGCGACTCAGGTGGCGGGCAGCGGCAGCTGGAGCCAGGCCGGGCGATCGGTCAGCTCCACGTCGGTGACCCACTTGATCCACCAGGGTCCGCGACGGTTCGGGGCCACGATCCGAACCGGTGCGCCGTGACCCCGGCGAAGCGGCTCACCGTTGTAGCCGACACACAGGTACACCTCATCGGCATCGCTGCGGGCATAGAGCCGCCGGTATCCGGTGGACGATGTCACTACGATGCTGCGTCCGGGTTCGTCGGAGAGCAGTGCGGCGAGCGGCACAACATTCCATTCCTGTTGACTGCGCCAACCGTCGGTGCAATCCAACCAGGCAAGGAGGGGCGTACTCATCGCGGCGAGGTCGCGGACCGGCAATGAGTTGCCCTCGATGCGTAGGTCCCACGCATCAAGGTCTCCCCGGGGTGCGCGGTCATCGATCCATCGCTTGCTGGGCATGTTGACCGGGTCGAACGATGCCCGTTCGTGCGAGCCGGTTCCGGCCTGGGTCTCGGCGGGGCCACCGAGGTTGGCCACCAGTTCCTGGGTGCCCCATGCAGTGGCCCCGGCTGCCAGCGCAATGGTGCCGGTGAGAAAGAACCGACGGTCGGCATCGACTCGACTGGGACGCGCCCGGCGGCTCGCCACATGCCAGATGAAGATGGGAATCGACACGAAACCCAGGAGCAGATGGGTCCACATCGCGGTCCAGAACCCGGTCTCGGTCCAGATTCCGGTGGAGTGAAGAACGCCGAGGCCGATACCCGAAATCACCATCACGCCGAACGCGGCCGAGACCCATCGCGAGAAACGTCGTTGCCGAAATCCGCTGCGCACCGGCCCCCGCACCTTGAACGGAATAACCGCCACGATCGCGAACCCGACGATGCTGTGCGTCACCGTCGCGAACACCGCCCTGTCGAGCGGAAGCAACCAGGACAAAAGCCCGCTCACGATGAGGGCGATGAAGAGGATCTCCAGGGCAAGGTTGGTCTGACGCGAGCTGAAGCCGACCCTTCGGTTCTGGTGTCTGTGGAGTTCCGCAACGCGATCCTCAACCTGCATGACTCCACCGTAAAGCAAGCTCTTGGAGAACTGGCCCGCACCCACTCGACTCTTAGGGACAGGCCGATCCTGTGCAGTTTCGGTCGGCCTGCAATCGGGCGCTGTAGCTGGCCACGTCGGGATCGTTGCCCGGGTTGCCGTCCTCCAACAGGTTCACAAGCTCGTACGGGTCGTTGGTGAGGTCGTAGTACTCGCGAAACACCACCGCTCCGGTGTCGGGGTCGTAGTACTCGTTGTAG
>CAZGVQ010000145.1:0-8165 GCA_964529355.1 uncultured Acidimicrobiales bacterium | reverse complement strand
GCGTTGCCTTCAGCGACAGGCTGATGCGTTCGCGGTCGAGGTCGACCTCGAGCACCTGGACATCGATTTCGTCGCCGACGGCAACGATGGAGCCGGGGTGGTCGACGTGCTTCCAGCTGAGCTCGGAGACGTGGACGAGTCCGTCCATGCCGCCCAGGTCGACGAAGGCGCCGAAGTTGACCACCGAGGACACAACGCCCTTGCGGCGTTCGCCCGGCTTGAGGTTGTGTAGGAAGTCTTCGCGCTGTTCCTTCTGGGTCTCTTCGAGCCACGCCCGACGAGAGAGGACAACGTTGTTGCGGTTCTTGTCGAGCTCGATGATCTTCGCCGAGAGGGTCTGACCGACATAGGGCTGCAGGTCGCGGACCCGGCGCAGCTCGACCAGCGAGGCGGGAAGGAAGCCGCGGAGGCCGATATCCATGATGAGGCCGCCCTTGACGACCTCGATGCAGAGACCTTCGACCGGCTCGTCGGCCTCTTTCTTGTCTTCGATGCTTCCCCAGGCCCGCTCGTACTGGGCCCGCTTCTTCGACAGGAGAAGGCGGCCTTCTTTGTCTTCCTTGGTGAGGACAAGCGCTTCGATCTTTTCGCCAAGCTTGACGACCTCGTCGGGGTTGACGTCGTTGCGGATCGAAAGCTCACGTGAGGGGATAACGCCCTCGGACTTGTAACCAATATCGAGAAGTACCTCGTCCTGATCGACCTTGACCACGGTTCCCTCGACGAGCTGGCCGTCTTCTACCGACACCATGGTGGCGTCGTACGCCTCGTCGATCGACAGACCGCCAAGGTCGTCGTCGATGATTTTGCGGGGAATGTAGTTACCTTCGGCGTCGAAGGTGCCCATGGGCTCTTGGTGTGGGGTTTCTAGCGTGTCGGACATGAAGTGCTCTTTTGGTGGATAGGTGTAGTGGATAGGGGTAGGGGATTAGGTGTAGGTGACAGATAAATCGGGTAGCTGTCGGTAAACGATCCAGCCTATCTGCCGAGCCTGCCGCGCGTACTAGCGGAGGCCGCTCGACCGGTCTTTCCCAGCCTGTGACAAAGATCTCGGCCTAATCCCGACCAAACTACTTGTGTATTGGATCGGGGTCATCATATGCTGCGAAACCTAATCCCTACTATTCTGATCAGGTTTAAAGCATTTATGGCTGGATCCAGCACAGCAGGCGTCCAAGAACGTGGCGTAGGCATCGCTCCGTCGGCAATTCGGCGAGAGAGCGAGGCTCTGGAGGGGGCGGACGCCCACACGATTGTGCGGGTGGCCATCGAGCGATGGGGCAACCGGATCTGCGTGGGCACATCGTTCTCCGACACCGTTCTGGTGCACCTTGTAACCACCGTGGCGCCCGACACCGAGGTTCTCTTCCTCGACACCGGCTTCCACTTTGCCGAGACGCTCCAGACCATGAGGTCGGCCCAGGCTCGCTATGGCTTGAACCTCAACGTCGTTCGGCCGCCGGCCAGCGCCCCGGACCTGTGGTCTGCGGGCACCGAGGCCTGTTGTGCGGCACGGAAGGTCGACGGCTTGCGCGCGGCGATTGCCGACGGTGGATTCGAGGCATGGTTCACCGGTCTTCGTCGAGCCGACTCTGAAGCTCGCCGCACCGTGCCGATCATCGGCGCCGACAAGCATGGGGTCTTCAAGGTGAATCCCCTGGCGAACTGGTCCGACGCCGACGTCGCGAACTACGCAGCCGAGCACGACCTGGTCGCCAATCCGCTTCTCGACCAGGGCTTCACCTCGGTGGGGTGCTGGCCATGCACGGAACCGGCGACCTCCGGCGACGCTCGCTCGGGCCGCTGGCCAGGTAGCGCAAAGACCGAATGCGGGCTGCACCTTGACTGAGCACCCAGGGAATCCCTCGTACCCGGTGAACCTGGTGGTCCGCGACAAGCCGTGCCTGGTCGTTGGCGGCGGCAAGGTGGCCATTCGCAAGGTTGGCGGGCTTCTTCGTTCGGGCGCCGCCGTGACCGTTGTGGCGCCGTGGGTGCACCCCGAGATCCTCAAACTCGAGTCGGTGCGCGTCTTTGAACGGCCCTACCAACGCGGTGAGGTGGCCAGCTACCGGTTGGCGATCACCTGCACCGACGATGCGGCGGTCAACGCCCAGGTGTTTCGCGATGCCGAGGCAGCTGGCGTGTGGTCGAACTCCGCCGACGACCCCGTGAACTGCGCATTTACCCTCCCGGCGGTCGCGTGGCAGGGCGATTTGTCGGTGGCTGTCTCCACCGCGGGAAAGAGCCCGGCGCTCGCGAGTTGGCTGCGGCGACGGTTTGAAGCCGAGTTTGATGACCGGTACGCCGAACTCCTCGACCTGTTGGTCGAGGTGCGGGCCGAGGCCCGCTCGCACTTCGGAACCAGCGAGATCCCGGGCTGGAACGAAGCGATGGACAGTGGACTGTTCGACGTGCTCCAGAACGCCGGCCCCGATGCTGCTCGCGAACAGCTGCGCTCGTACCTCAACCTTCCCGAACTGCCCCTTTCCGACCTGACCCCTTCCGATGAGGTGGCGGTATGACGGTGTTTCTCGTTGGCGCCGGCCCTGGCGACCCCGAGCTGCTGACGCTCAAAGCTGCCCGCCTCTTGGCGCAGGCCGATGTTGTGGTGCACGACCGCCTGGTCAGCGCCGCAATCATGGAAATGGTGGCCCCCTGGGCCGAGCTGGTCGACGTTGGGAAGGACCCCAACGGCAAACGCACCACCCAGGATGAGATCAATCAGATCCTCGTCCGCCACGGCGGCCGTGACGTCACCGTCGTGCGGTTGAAGGGCGGCGATCCCTTTGTCTTTGGCCGGGGAGCCGAAGAGGCTCGGGCGCTCGAGGCCGCCGGAATCGCGGTCGAAGTTGTTCCCGGCATCAGCTCATCGGTAGCCGGACCTGCGCTGGCCGGAGTGCCGGTAACCGACAGGGGAGTATCGAGCGGGTTCACGGTGGTCACCGCCACCGAAGATCCCAACAAGGCCAACCGGCTCAACTGGAAAGCCCTGGCCGAGCTGAACACCACATTGGTGGTGCTGATGGGAGCCCGGCGAGCTGCCGTGGTTCGCGACCGGCTCGTCGGCGCCGGAATGCGCCCCGACACGCCGGTGGCCATCGTCATTTCGGCCACCATGCCCGACCAGGAGGTTCGACGCCTCACCTTGGCTGAGCTGGGGGAACAACCGGTTCCGAACCCGGCCGTCATCGTCATCGGGGCGGTTGCCTCGCTTCCGGCCATTGCGTTGAACGCAACGGTCTCGAAATCGCTCATCCACCCAATCTCCACCTGAACCAAGAACCCGAAGGACCGCGCTCATGGCAGTAACCGACATCCCACCGACACTCACGCCCGAAGTCACCGACCCCGAGATTCGCGCCGACATCGACAAGTTCAAACGCATGCTCGACGGCTACCAGCGAGGAGCTATCGAGGAGGACGTGTTCCGGGTCTACCGGCTCACCAATGGCATCTACGGCCAACGCCAGGGCGGCACCAACCAGATGGTGCGGGTTCGCGTTCCCTACGGAGCGGTCAGCGCCGAGCAGCTCGACACGCTGGCGATGGTCGTCGACCGGTACAGCCGCGGCTGGGGGCACATCACCACCCGACAGAACCTGCAGATGCACTATGTGCAACTCGACGAGATTCCCGAGGTATTGGAGCATCTCGGTTCGGTAGGCCTCACCAGCCGCGAGGCGTGTGGCGACACCGTCCGAAATGTTCAGGGCTGCCATCTTGCCGGCGCCTGCCCGTTTGAGGTTCTCGACATCAGCGCCTGGGCCGAGGCGGCCAACGAGCATCTGCTGCGCAACCCGGTGGGGCAGCGACTGGCGCGAAAGTTCAAGATCAACTTCTCGGGTTGTGAGACCGACTGCGGGCAGGCGATGTTCAACGATGCAGGCGTCATCGCCACGGCCCGCACCCGTGATGACGGAACCGTCGAAGCCGGCTTCCGCGTGTTCATCGCCGGTGGCCTTGGCGCCACGCCGCACCCGGCACAGGCGCTTGAGGAGTTCACCGCCAAGGAAGATCTGCTGCCCACGCTCGAGGCGATCCTGCGGGTGTTTGAGCAGACCGGAAACCGCGACAACAAGCTGCGCGCCCGCATGAAGTGGGTCGTGCAGGAGCTGGGCTTCGAAGAGGTGCAACGGCGGATCGTCGCGCAACGCAAGTTACTGCCGGCCAGTTCGAGCTGGCCCGGAGGAATTCCCGAAGCCGTGCAGCGCCTGGGCGACGCACCGGCTGGCACCGGAACCGGCCCGGTGACCCCGGTTGGTCAGGGCGTTTCGGTGAACATCGCAGGAAACACGCCCTATGGACGTTGGGAAAGCTCCAATGTGGTTCGTGGATCGGCCAAGGCAACGGTGTCGGCCTACGCCTGGTGCCGACTGGGCGATATCACCAGCGCGCAGTTTCGCGGGGTTGCCCAGATCATCCGGGACTTCGACGTCGACGTGCGGGTGTCGAACCGCCAGAACTTCATCATTCGCGACCTCACCGAGGAGCAGCTGCCAGCGCTGTTCGAGCGCCTCCAAGAGCTCGACATGGCCGCTCCGGGCGCCGAGTTGAGCCGCGACGTGGTCTCCTGCCCGGGTGCCGATACCTGTGGCCTGGCGGTCACCCAGTCGCGTGGTTTGGCCAAGGCCATCGGCGCAGCACTTGAGGCCGAGGGCCTGGCCGAAGTTGGTGGTGTGCGCATCAACATTTCGGGCTGCATGAACTCCTGTGGCCAACATCACATCGCCGACATCGGGTTCTTTGGTGCCGAGCGGCGGGCTCACGGTCTGTCGGCTCCCGGCTATCAGATGTTGCTCGGCGGATACGTGGGACAGGAGAAGATCCACTTTGGCGATAAGGCGCTGCGCCTCCCGGCCAAGACCGCACCCGAGGCCGTGGTGCGGGTGCTGCGTCGGTTCACCGATGAGCGCGAGGCCGGTGAATCCTTCCGGTCCTGGATGGATCGCAGTGGCGGAGCGCGCGAGATCGCCAAGGGACTGAAGGACCTCGATGAGTTTCCCGACCCCACCATCGATGCCAGCTTTTTCATCGACTACGACGAGACCAGCCCCTACACCGCCGAGGTTGGAGTCTCTGAGTGCGCGACCTAGCGCTCGCCGAGGTTCTGGCCCAGATCGACCAGGCAAACAGCGCCGACCCGACGATGGTGAATAAGCGACCGCTGGCGCAGCTGCAGGGCGAACTGGCTACCGACTGGTTGAACCGGTTGAGCGAGCAGCCATCGATGGAGCTTCAGGTCGCGGCGCGGGCCCACCACCTTCGGCGGTGGGAGATCAAGCGAGCCGACTATCCCGAGGGCCGCGCCGGCTATCTGCGGTGGCGACGTAACAACAAGGCGCACCAGGCCTCAAGCGTGGCTGAGATTCTGGAGCCGGCTGGCTTTGGGGCCGACTCGGTGACTCGCGTGCAGGATCTCCTGCTGCGCACCGGTCTCCGTGTCGACCCCGAAACCCAGACACTGGAGGACGTGGCGTGCCTGGTATTCGTCGAGACCCAGTTTGAGGAGTTGGCCCAACGGACCGACCCCGACCGGATGGTGACCGTCGTTGCCAAGACCCTCAAGAAGATGAGCCCGTCCGCGATCGAGTTGGTGGGCACGCTTGCGCTCTCCGACCAAAGTCGGTCGACTCTGGCGGCCGCGACCAGCGTGCTGGAGGACGGCGAATGAGAGAAGCAACGCAGCTGGTGCGAGGTGGACTGTCGCGCTCTTCTTTCGATGAGACCGCGGAGGCCATGTACCTCACCTCGGGTTACGTCTACTCCTCGGCTGCCGAGGCCGAGGCAGCGTTCGCCGGCGAGCACGATCGCTATATCTACAGCCGGTACGGCAACCCCACGGTCAGCATGTTCGAGGAGCGTCTTCGGCTGCTCGAGGGCGCCGAAACCTGCATGGCCACCGCCAGCGGGATGGCAGCGGTTTTCGCCGCACTGGCTTCGGTCGTCGATGCCGGGGACACCGTGGTTTCGTCCCGAGCCCTCTTTGGCTCGTGCCACGTCATCCTCAGCGAAATCCTGCCCCGGTTCGGAGCCACGTCGGTGTTGGTCGACGGGACCGCGCTCGACGAATGGGAACAGGCGCTGGCCGGTGGAGCCAAAGCGGTGTTTCTTGAAACCCCGTCCAATCCAGGCCTGCAGGTGATCGACCTTGCGGCCGTTTCGCAGATGGCCCATGCGGCTGGCGCACTCGTGGTTGTCGACAACGTCTTTGCCAGCCCCGTCCTGCAGAAACCCCTCGATTTCGGGGCCGACGTGGTGGTGTACTCGGCCACCAAACACATCGATGGTCAGGGTCGGGTGATGGGCGGCGCAGTGCTCGGCACCCAGGACTTCCACACCAGCCATCTCCTGCCGTTCATGCGCCATACCGGCCCGAGCCTGAGCCCGTTCAACGCGTGGGTGCTACTGAAGGGGCTCGAGACACTGCGCCTGCGAGTCGACGCTGCATCGCAGTCGGCGCTGACCTTGGCAACCCGTCTCGAGGAGTCGGTTGCCCATCGGGTGGGATATCCGATGCTCGCATCGCATCCGCAGTTTGACCTGGCCAAGCGACAGATGACGTCGGGCGGCACCGTGGTCACCGTCGACGTCGGTGGCAAGGACGAAGCGTTCGCGTTCATGGACTCGCTGGAGTTGTTCGATATCTCCAACAACGTGGGCGATTCGAAAAGCTTGGCCACCCATCCGGCCACCAGCACCCATCGACGTATCGGTGCCGAGGGGCGGGCCCTGGTTGGTATCGGCGACGGCATGGTGCGCCTGTCGATCGGACTCGAAGACGTCGAGGACCTCTACGAAGATCTCACCCAGGCCCTGGCGCGCAGCTAATCGCCAGCGATGGCCAGGCGGTATCCGGCGTCGTACACGTCCCGCTCGCGTAGATGGCCGAACCGTTCCTCCCACTCGCCGTTGGCGAGCGCTTCGGCCAGCCGTTCCGTGCCTTCGTCGCGTTGCTTCTGGGTGAGCAGCGCGAGGAACGACATCGACTGCTGAACTTCGGGCACCAGATAGGCCTCGGGTCGGCGCCAATACGCCGCGGCGACGCCGTCGGCGCAGTCGTGGGGCACCCACATGATCTGAACGTCGACCAGGTCGAGATGCTCGCCGACGAACTCCGGGCTCGGGGCGTTCAGCTCAACCTGACCCTCGGTTGCCTCGGGAAAGTAGTGATCGAGCCAAAACTCACGCTTGCCAGGGATCTCAAACACCATCAATACCTGGCGCCGCGAAACCCGCCGTAGCTCGGCGAGGCCAGCGGCCTGGTCGGTCCAGTGGTGCACGGTGAGCATGCCGAGGGCGGCGTCGAACGTGCCGGCGGGGAACGGCAGCGCCTCGGCGACGCCGCGGACCGCTGGGCTCGCGTCGGCGGCCCGCTGTTCGATCATCGTGACCGACGGTTCGACAGCCACGACGCTGGTGTTCGAGGATTCCGGCTCGTAGTTGCCGGTGCCTGCTCCGACGTTGACGATGGTTGCTGCATCGCCCAGCGCGGCGTTGACCTGGGCGACCCAGGTTGGCTCGGGCTGCCTGTAGCCAGCGTACCCCTTGCCGATTCTGTCGTAGCGAACGGGCTTCATCGATCCAGTCTCGCTCACGCGCTTTGTCGCCGCAGGGGATTAGTGGATGCCGAGTAGCCGGCACCGGCTCTCGTGCTTCGGCGTCATCCCAATCGATGATGAGGTGGCTGTCAGCGACCCTTGCCGCCGCGCCGCGGATATCGGCAGGGATGGCAAACGTGTCGACCCATCGCTGCCGGGGTCGAAGCTGGCCGGGTCTTCGCCGTGGTCGCGCAGCCAGAACCACGGAAAGGCGACCTCGCTACCATCGACCTGAACCGCTACGCCATCGGGGCCCACGATTGGCTCGGTCGTCCGCGGGTGCTGGTCATGGCTCCATCATCACAGTGTCATCCTCGGGGTTCGCTATCGTGCCGATCATGACCCTCGACCACCTGAGCTACTGGGCTTCCGAGACTCCCGACACGATGGCGGTGCTCGATGAGCGAATCGAGGGCGAGCCAGGCGAGACCCGGTCGATGACCTTTCGCGAGTTCGAAGCCGAGGTGAACCGTTGGGCGAACGCCATCTTGCATGCCGGTCTGGCGCCGGGAGCCAAGGTGGGCTGGTGCGGGCCCAACAGCCTTGAAGCCCTGGCCATCACCCATG
>CAZGVQ010000144.1:0-8168 GCA_964529355.1 uncultured Acidimicrobiales bacterium | reverse complement strand
GCGAAGGGTTGGCGGTCGAGGGTCGCCTGCGCTGCGCCGTTGACGGCCGACGAAGCCCCCGGCCCGCGTGTGACGACCGCGGGGACGACCTGGTCACGCAGGTATCCGTACGTGCTCGCCATGATGCAGGCCGCAGTCTCGGTGTGCGCCAGCACGAACCGAATTCCCTGTTGCTCAAATGCGCCGATGACCTCGAGGTTCGGCCCTCCTCCGGGGAGGCCAAAGCAGATGTCGGTGCCATGGGCGGCAAAGGCGGCGGCGAGGTTTTCGGCCGCGGGGAGAGCTGTCATCTTCACTGTTTAGCTTCTACGCTTCCTGTGTGACGACGTCCCGGCCCGATGGCCAGACCATCTCCGGGTTCGGCCTCGGCCTTGCGGTAGCCGCCAACGCCTGGTGGGGCCTGTCGCCGATTTTCTGGAAACAGCTGTCGAGCGTCGCGTCCTTCGATGCGGTGGCCCACCGTGTGGTGTGGTCGGCACTTCTCCTCGCTGTTGTGCACACCGTGCAGCGACGCTGGAGCAACTTCGGGGCGGTGGTGCGAAACCGGCGCAACCTGTTGGTCGGTGCCTGCACTGCAGTGTTGCTGTTCATCAACTGGGCCATCTTTGTCTGGGCGGTGGGCGAGGGCCGGGTTATCGAGTCGGCGCTCGGATACTTCCTGAACCCGTTGGTTTCGGTGTTGCTAGGCCGCCTGGTTTTCGCCGAACGACTTCGGCCGGTGCAGTGGATGAGTGTTGGGCTCGCGGCGATCGGCGTGGTGTGGCTCACCATCGACCTGGGCACGTTGCCGTGGGTGGCGTTGTCGCTGGGCGGTTCGTTCGGCCTGTATGGGGCACTGCGAAAGAGTGCATCGTTCGAGGCGCTCGACGGATTGTCGTTGGAAGTCGGCTACCTGATGCTGCCACTTGCCGCATATCTGGTGGTGAAGCAGGTGGGCGATACACCGACGGTCGAGGCCGGCGACCTGCGCGTGGTGATCCTTCTGCTGCTCACGTCCGTGGTGACCACGGTGCCGCTGCTGGCGTTCGCCCGGGCTGTTCGTCTCGTACCGCTGTCGATGGTGGGAATCGTGCAGTATCTCAATCCGACGCTGCAGTTCCTTGTGGGTGTCGTGTTGTACGGCGAGGCATTCCGAGGCGGCCAGGTGCTTGGGTACTCCATCATCTGGATCGGCTTGGCGATCTTCGCCACCGAATCGTTCATCCACTCGCGCGCTCCTGCGAGTGTGCCCGCCACGCCGCAAGAGACCCGCAGCACCGTGTGACAGACTTCTGGCGATGGACGTACACCTGATCGACGGCACCTACGAGCTGTTTCGCTATCACTTTGCGTTGCCCGGTCACGAGCGTGCGGCCGACGGGCTTGAGGTCGGGGCAGTTCGAGGTGTTCTCAATTCCATGCTTCAGCTTCTCGAGGAGGGCGCGA
This sequence comes from uncultured Acidimicrobiales bacterium, assembly GCA_964529355.1. GTDB lineage: Bacteria > Actinomycetota > Acidimicrobiia > Acidimicrobiales > SHLQ01 > CALLQB01. The sequence continues at coordinate 6,743 of CAZGVQ010000144.1, read as the reverse complement.
CGCATGTGGGTATCGCCACCGACCACGTGATTCCGTCGTTCCGCAATGAGCTGTATGACGGGTACAAGGACGGCAGCGATATCGACCCGGAGATCGAGGGTCAGTTTCAACCCCTCGAAGATGTGCTCATGGCGGCCGGATTCACCGTGTGGCCCATGATCGAGTACGAGGCCGACGACGCGCTCGGGTCGGCGGCCATTCAGGCCGCGGCCGACAGCCGGGTCGAGCGGGCCATCATCTGCACGCCCGATAAAGACCTTGCCCAGTGCGTGACCGAAGACGGCCGGTCCGATAGCGGAAAAATTGTGCAATACGACCGACGCAAGGGTGTTTGGTACGACACCGATGGCGTGGTCGAGAAGTTCGGTGTTCGCCCCGCCTCAATCCCCGACTACCTGGGCCTGGTGGGCGACACCGCCGACGGGTTTCCCGGTCTGAAGGGATGGGGTGCCAAGTCGTCGTCGGTGCTGCTGCACCGGTATGACCACATCGAGAACATCCCGGCCAACGTCGACGAATGGGACGTAAAGGTGCGCGGCGCGGCCAAGCTGTCGGCCACGCTCAACGACAACCTCGAGGACGCCGTGCTGTTCCGCCGAATCGCCACCATCGAACCCGAGTCGGTCGAGTTGGGCGATGTCGAGGATCTGCGCTGGACCGGCCCGGCCGACGATGTCGAAGAAGTGCTCGCCCTCAACGACGCAACCCGGCAACTCGAACGCATTCGATCGCTGGTCGCCGAGCGGGCGTAGGAAGAGAAGTAGCAACCATGGACCAACCGATCCGCGTGACGCAGTTGTCCGACACCCACTTCCTTGAGGCAGGTGCTGAGCCTGAGGGCATGGGCGCGTATGACACGTCGGTTGCCTTTGATCGAGTGTTTGCCGACATCGTGTCTGGTGATCAGCTAACTGACTACGTGGTGGTCACTGGCGACGTGGCCGATCATGGTCGAGCCGAACAGTATGAGGTAGCGGCCGAGGCGCTCGGGCGTTTCGATGTCGACGTCAGGGTCTGCCCGGGAAACCACGATTTCGACATGCCGTTTCACGACGGCTTCTCGCAGAGCAATATCGAAGTCCCGCGGGTCGTCGAGATGGGGTCGTGGGCGTTCCTCTTCGCCGATTCGAGCTCCGGAATGATGGTTCCCGGCGACGACGGTCGGCTGATCGACCCGCCGGGCGAGACCCGTCTTCACAGCAACGGATCGTTCTCTACCGCCGAGACGGCCTGGCTTCGCGATGCGTGCTCGGCCACCGATGCCGAGCACGTCTTTGTGTGGCTTCATCATCCGCCCGGAGTCACCAACCACTTCCAGTCCGACCCCGACTTCACCGACCTCTGGCGCGAACTGCTCGGCGACTTGCCGACCATCAGAGGACTGGGTGCCGGACATCTGCACATGCCGCTGCAATGGGACCTTGTGGACCGACCGGTGTTCCTCGCGCCGTCGCTGAAGAACAACTTCAGCCTGGCCGACGACACCTGGCTTCCCCCCGGCTACCGAACCTATGAGTTCGGTGCCGACGGGAGCGTGTCGAGCCAGGCGCACTTTGTCGATGACGAGGAGTTGTGGCCGCGGCGCCCGCTCGGTCGAGCGCTACGTTCACTGTTTGCCGGCGAACTCAGCTTTGAAGAACTCGCTGAAATCATCGCCCGCCGGCAGATCACGGCGGCAACGCAATCGACATGATTTCAGAAAGTTCTGCCCTATGTGGCGCTAGCGCAGAAGATCCCGAACCAACCGGTTGGATTGGGTTAGCCGGCGTCCTGTTTCGGCCAGGATCAACTCGTGCATGGCGATTGCCGTTTCCGGACGCCTCACCCGCAGCTGGTTGTAATAGTCCCGGTCGAGGAACCAGAGAACGCCCGGCGAGCGAACCACGACGGTCGCGTTGGCCCGCTTTCCACCGAAGAAGTTCACCTCACCGAGGAATGAGCCCGGACGCACTCGCCGCAGCCGAATGGAGGCCTGGTCGTCGACGGTCGACATCACCTCCAGCTCACCGCTTTCGACGTAGAAGAGACGGCTCGTTTCATCGCCCGCCCGGATAACCGTCATACCTGTCTCTACTTCCACCCGCCAGAACCACTGCAGGAGATCGGCCGGGAGGGCTGCGTCCTCCGTCGACGCGGCGACTACCGGGTTGGACCGCTCGGCGAGCAGCACGTCCTCCGCGGCCTCCAACCCATGATCAAGGTCGACATGGGTGTGGGCGGCGCAGGTCTCCGCAAGAGCAGGGAACCTCGCCGGATCAAATGAGTAGTGGAGACGCACGTTGTCGGATTCGCAGAGTGCTTCGATCTTTGCCAGTTCGGAGATCGCTGAGGTGTCCATTCCCGAGACTCGTCTGAAGTCGATGAGTACTTGCAACGGTTGGTCATCATCGCGGTCGGCCACGGCATCTCGTACCTCCTGCGCCACGCCCGCGGCCGATCCGAAGAAGAGGTAGCCAGACAGTTCCCGTACGACAATCCGGTGACCTTGTTCGTCGAGAAACGCTTCGTCTTCCGTCGGACGATCAAGCGCGCTGCGCATCGCGGCGACCGAACTCGAGACGCGAACGGGATCGATCGCGGCATACCGCCAGACGAACAGAACTACGGCAAGCGCAATGCCCAGACCCACACCGGGTAAAAGGCCGAAGACCGCGACGGCGATGGGTATGGCCGCAGTCACCAGCTGGTCCGCGATCGGTCGGCCGAGAAGCGAATCTCGGACCCACGATCGAAGCAACGAAAGTGCAGGACTGAGGAGCAATCCACCCGCGACGAACCGGGGAATCTGTTCGATGGCCGAGAGCCCAGCCACAACCGTTGCGGCGCTGACCCCAACCAGAGCGATCGTTACCGCTTTCGAGGTGAGCGAGAAATCTCGGGCCAGCGCGGTCGAGCCGATCGCTCCGAAGACGATGGATCCACCGACCGCTCCCGATGCAGCGGTTGCAGCGCCCGAGACCCGCAACTCCCGATCGACGTCGACGTGGTCGCCGTTCGACGATTCCAGCCCCGACACTCCCAGCAGCGCCAGCAAGAGCGCGATGATCGCGACGGCAAACAAGCCGGGCAGGCCACCCGAGAGGGCCTGCCAATCGACGTCGGCGATATCGGCAGGGTTGAAAACGCTCACCTGCGAAGCGTCGGGCAAAGGCCCCAGGGTCCAACCATCGGCCTCGACACGATCGCGATTTCCGAGCGCCGAGACGATGATGTGGAAGCCAGCAACCGAACCGACCAAGCCAATCGTCTGTCCGGCAGATCGAGAAAGCGCAATGACGATCGCCAGAATCACTGCCGGGATCCATCGCTGCAGCGACGTCCAATCGAACAGCAGATCCGACACATCGTCGAGGCCGAGCGAACGCCCAAACGAAACGTTGAAGCCACCGACGAGCAGTAGCCAACCGGTTGCGGCCAGAAAGCCCGAGATGACGGGCGTCGGAATGAATCGAACAATCTTGCCGAGCCGGAATCGCCCAACCGCATAGATCAGCAGCGCTGCGCCAAGCGTTGAGGCCACCACAAAGAACCAGACGGTGATTCCGGCGTCGTCGGGCCCTGCATCGGCGGCGATTCCAACCGTAACCGCAGACATCACCACGGCCAGGTTGCTCTGCGCACGGGCCACCACCACCGAGAAGTTGCTGCGCCACGTGACGACCACGTTTCCAATGGCGTTGCCGATGAGCAGGGCGATGGCGGCCGCGCCGAGATGCGATGACGCCTCGCCGACAAAGAGCAGCGCAGCGATAGAGACGGCCACGGTCGCCTCCATGAGCCCCATTGCGACCGTCGGGACAACCGCCGACCCGCCTACCTTCGTCCCCGCCATAGCAAAAATGTACCACCGGCCGGGTCCGACCAGATAAGCAACAGAGGCGTCGAAACGAGCAAAAACGCTTTCTGTGAGCACGAGTTGGGACAAGATCTGCGCGCTGCGTAGCGTCGCGGTCTCAGCGAAGACGCGCAGTGGTTAAACAACATTTCCAAATTGCGAATACGGAGAAACGGGGAACCAACATCATGAAGATCGGAATTCTTACCGGCGGCGGAGACGTACCGGGCTTGAACCCATGCATCAAGGCTGCGGTTACCCGAGTCACCGATGCTGGCGGCGAGATGGTCGGCATCCGCCGTGGCTGGGGTGGCCTGGTGGCCATCAATCCCGAGGATCCTGCAAGCCTCGAAGCCAACACCATGCGTCTCGATAAGCAGGTGGTACGAAAGATCGATCGCACCGGCGGAACCTTTCTCCATACCTCCCGCACGAACCCCGGCCGTGTCTCGTCGGGCGATGTCCCCGACTTTCTTCGTGAGAAGTTCTCCGGCGAGGGTCCACACGACCTGACCGGCCACGTTCTCGAGGTCCTCAAGGCACTCGAAATCGACGCATTGCTTCCCATCGGCGGCGACGACACGCTGAGCTACGGCCTTCGCATGCACGAAGAAGGCGTCCCCGTCATCGCCATTCCCAAGACGATGGACAACGACGTGCACGGCACCGACTACTGCATCGGCTTCTCCACCGCAGTGAGCCGCGGCGTCGAGTTCATCCACAACCTGCGCACCAGCACCGGATCCCACGAACGCATCGCCGTCGTCGAGCTGTTCGGCCGCTACTCGGGCGAAACATCGCTGATCACCGCATACCTGGCCGGCGTCGACCGTGCTCTCATCTCCGAAGTGCCCTTCGACATCGACCGGCTGGCCGATTTGGTCACGAAGGACAAGGCCGACAACCCGTCGAACTACGCGATGGTCACCGTTTCTGAAGGCGCAACCATCGCCGGCGGAGAACTCCACGAGACCGGCGAGGCCGATCCGTACGGTCACCGCAAGCTCGGTGGCATCGGCAAGACCATGGGCGAGCTTCTCAAGGAGCGCACCGGCGAGGGCATCGTGCTCCAGGAAGTCGCCTACCTGATGCGCTCGGGTCGCCCCGACAGCCTCGACCTCATGGTCGCTACCAACTATGCCGTCATGGCCGCCGACCTGGCGCTGGCCGGCACCTCGGGTCGAATGGTCGCATTGCGCTCCGGTAGCTACGCCAACGTGTCGATCTCCGAGACCGGCGAGGGCGTGAAGCGAGTCGATATCGATGAGCTGTACGACGAAATGGAGTACCGCCCCAAGGTGCGCGACGTCGACGGAAAACCGATGTTCCTGTACTGATCACGAGTAGCCGCGAACAGCCCTGCGAAGGAGAATCGGATCGGCGTCGTTACCCATTGTGGCGCCGAGCCAGTACCTTGCAGGGTGAATTCTGCGATCCTTGGAGACATCCCGATGAAGACCCGTGCCGCCATCTGCTGGGGAGAAAATACCGACTGGTCCGTCGAAGAGGTTGAGCTTCGCGATCCCGGTCCGGGAGAGGTCCTGGTGAAGCTGGCCTTCGCTGGGTTGTGTCACTCAGACGAACACGTTCGCCTCGGTGACCTCTCGGTTCCCGATGGCGAGGGCGGCTACCTGGCCAGCGCCACGCCCATGGTGGGTGGTCACGAAGGCGCAGGCGTTGTCGAAGCCGTCGGCGAAGGCGTCACCAAGGTTGCGGTGGGCGATCACGTGTCGGCTTCGTTCATTCCCTCGTGCGGATCCTGTCACTACTGCTCCACCGGTCGACAGAACCTGTGTGACCGGGGCGCCGAAACCATGTCGGCCGAGCCGCGCATCACCGCTGCCGATGGCACCAAGGTCCCCGGTATGGCGGGCCTCGGCACCTTCGCCGAACATATGGTGGTCGATCAGGACTCGCTGGTGAAGGTTGGCGACTGGTACCCCCTCGACGCAGTGGCTCTGGTGAGCTGCGGCGTTGCCACCGGCTATGGCTCGGCCACCAACGTGGCCGACATTCGGCCCGGCGACACCGTGGTCATCGTTGGTGTTGGCGGCATCGGTATGAACGCTGTGCAGGGTGCCAAAGCGGCGGGCGCAGCACAGATCATTGCCGTCGACCCGGTGGAGATGAAGCGGGAGTTTGCCCAGACCGTCGGCGCCACCCACACCGCAGCTTCCATCGAAGAAGCCACGCCGATGGTGGCCGACCTGTCGTGGGGCCGGGGCGCCGATGCCGTGATCCTCACCGTGGGCGATGCAACGAGCGACCTGTTTGCTCCATCGATGGCCATGGTGGGCAAGGGCGGCGACATGGTGCTCACCAGCCTGTCGCACATCACCCAGAACGAAATCAGCCTCAACACCTTCGACCTGGCCATGAGTCAGAAGACCTTGAAGGGAAACGTGTTCGGCGGCTGCAACCCACGAGCCGACATCCCCGCGCTGCTCCGCCAGTACGAGGCCGGCCAGATCCGCCTCGACGAACTCATCACCCAGCGCTACAGCCTCGACGAAATCAACCAGGGCTACGCCGACATGCACGCCGGCAAAAACGTAAGGGGCGTAATCGTCTTCTAACCCCACCCCCCAAAAACCCGAACTGGCACCGGATCTGGTTGCTCCAGCGACCAGATCCGCGACCAGTTCGGCCGTTCCCGTTCTGTGGCGCCCGTATTTGTGCCGAGTGGTGGTGCGTTGGAGAGTTGACCCATGACCGCTACGACGTATGAGAATTTTCCAAGCCGCGCTCGTGTGGTCATCGGCGAGCGTTGCGGCGCGACGGTTCGCGCCGAGCCGATGTTCGATCCCGAGCACATCCGGCCCCGAGCCGACGCAGAATAGGACCCATGGCCGACTCACTCGAAGAGCGCATCGCCGAACGGGCGCTGTCCTACGTCGTCGACCCACCC
>CAZGVQ010000143.1:0-8180 GCA_964529355.1 uncultured Acidimicrobiales bacterium | reverse complement strand
TCTGGTAGTTTGTGTACTTTGCTTTTTTTTTTTTCCAGGAGGAGGAGGCATACCAGATAGCGTTGCGTCTCGTGGGGTCGGAGATGTGTATGAAAGGCAGGAGAGGGGGGGGGAGGAGTGGGAGCTAGTCGGACGACTTGGCTTTGGTCTTCGAAGCTGACTTCTTGGTGTCGGTCTTCTTCGCGTCGGCCTTTTTGGTGTCGGAGCTCTTCTCGGACTTCTTTTTGTCGGCCGACGAAGAGTCCGATGAGGACGAGTCCGATGAACTCGACGAGTCTGACGATGAGTCGGAGCCTTCGCTGGCCTTCTTTGACTTTGCGCCGGCGCCGTGGTCGTTCTTGTAGAAGCCGTCGCCCTTGAAGGCGATGCCCACCGCGCTGAAAACCTTGTTGACCTTACCTTTTCCGGGGGACACGCAAACCTCGGAGACCGGGCCGCCTTTTCGCTTGCCCGGGCACTTGGTGAGCGAGTCCTCGCTAAAGGACTGATCGAACTCGAATCGGTGTTCGCACGTTTCGCAGGAGTATTCGTAGGTCGGCATAACCACCCGGAGTCTAGGGGTAAGCGCTTCCTGCTTCTAAAGTGAGCGTGTGTCCATCATCGCCGCCTTGATCATGGCGGTCGCCGCATATCTGGTCGGTACTTTCCCCAGCGCCCACCTGGTCGCGTACTGGACCGGGCACGACCCTGAGGCCGAAGGGTCCGGAAACCCGGGTGCGAGCAACGTGTTGCGCATTGCCGGCAAGCGGGCAGGTGCGATTGTTTTTGCCGTCGATATTCTCAAAGGGCTGCTGCCCGTCCTTGTGGGCTTGGCCGTGAGTGGCCGCCCGCTGGCCGCCGTTGGTTGGGTTGCGGCAACGGTCGGGCATATCTTTCCCGCTTACCGCCATTTCAAGGGCGGCAAAGGCGCAGCGACAGCGGGCGGTGGCGTGTTTGGCATGTTCCCGGTCATCGGCTTTGTGCTGCTGGTAACGTTTTTCATCGTTGCCCGGGTAGGGAAGAAGGCATCGGTGGCGTCGCTGGTGGTGGCGGTGGCGCTGGGTGTGTTGGTGGCGGTGACCGACCGACCCATGTGGGAGGTGGTGGTGACCTTCGGAATGATCGCGCTCATCATCGCCCGCCATACCAGCAACATCGTGCGACTCATCAGCCGCAAAGAGCACTCGCTGAACCGCACGGGCTGATCAGCCCTCGGATTGCCCCGGGTCAGGGGGTCTCGTGTGCTCAAATCGGCGTTTGCCTCGTCGATTGGATGATGCAGAGACTTTTTCTACGCAAGCCGAGAACTTCCCCAGAATGAGGTACCACCCATGAGTTCGGTCGCCACCGCCATCGACGCGCTCAACGCTGCCGGTCAGCACGATCTGGCCAAGGTGCTCGACGCGCTTGACGCATCGGGTCAACAGAAGCTTGCCGACCAGGTAAACGCTCTCGACTTTGATCTCGTCGGTGACCTGATCGAGCAGTTCGTGAAGGGCGATCAGGCCGACAAGCCCTTGGGTTCGGTGGGTGAGGCTGAGACGATTCCGCTTCCTGCTGATGATGCCGCACGGGCTTCCGAGCAGGCGGCCCGCGAGGCTGGTGAAGCGTTGCTTCGCTCAGGCAAGGTGGCCGCCTTTCTGTTGGCGGGTGGGCAGGGTTCGCGCCTGGGATTCGATGGCCCGAAGGGCGACTACCCGTATCGCCCCATCACCGGTGGCACGTTGTTTGCTCAGCATGCGGCAAAGATCGCGGCAGTCCGCACACGCTATGGCTGTGACCTGCCGTGGTACATCATGACCTCGCCGCAAAACGATGAAGCCACGAAGGACATCTTCGCCTCGGCTGACTACTTCGGTCTTGACCCCGCCAGCGTCAGCTTTGTGGTGCAGGGAACGCTTCCGGCCGTCGATGCCAAGACCGGAGCGCTTCTCCGAGCGACTCCCGACAGCCTGGCTCAGGCTGCCGACGGCCATGGTGGGTTGTTCAGTGCCCTGCGCAAGAGCGGCGCCCTCGAAGAGATGTCGGCAGCTGGTATCTCGACGATCTATAGCTTCCAGGTCGATAATCCGAAGCTGCGGATCTGTCGCCCAGAGTTCCTGGGTTACCACCAGCTTGCGGGCGCCGAGATGTCGAACACCGCGGTGCGCAAGGAATCGGCCGGCGAAAAGATGGGCGTAGTCGCCAAGATCGATGGCACCACGGCGATGGTTGAGTACAGCGACCTTCCCGACGAGTTGGCCGAAAAGCGCAACGATGATGGGTCGCTCACCTACTGGGCCGGGTCAATCGCCGTGCACTGCATCGACGTCGACTTCGCGCTGCGCCTTACCGAAGGACGACTCCAGCTGCCGTTTCACCGGGCCCACAAGAAGATCACCCACCTGAGCCCGAGCGGCGACGTGGTGACGCCCGTTGAGCCCAACGCCATCAAGTTCGAGGCGTTCCTGTTCGATGCGCTGCCCATGGCCTCGGCCAGCGTCACCATGGAAGCTGCCCGCGACGACGAGTTCTCGCCCATCAAGAACGCCGACGGCTCAAACTCGCCCGAGTCGGCCCGCGAGCTGATGAATGAGATGTATGGCCGCTGGTTCGCCGCAGCAGGCGTGACGGTGCCCACAGGCCCAGACGGCAAGCCGGTGGATCTCGAGATCGACCCACGGTTCGCCCTCGACCCAGCCGAGCTCGCTGCAAACCTGCCCGAAGGTTTCACCCTCGACGGCCCAACAGCACTCGGCCCAGACGGCACCAAACGCAACGCCTAACACCCCCGAAATTTTCGCGGTTGGCCACAAGCGGTGTGGTAAACCGCGATCAGAATTCTGGCGGTCTTTCGCTTCGGGCGAAAAAGGCGAAAGCGCCAGGAAGGACTGGCGGGTAGTCCTAACCTGACGCTTTCAGACCGTTTCTGGCGGGTATGTACATCCTTCGTCGAAGTTGGCCTTCTCTGTGAGGTGTCCTACCACAATTGGTAGGCGAGAACCCCAAAAGTGGTACCGGCGTACTTTCACCCCCTGAAGGCGAAGTCACGCGGCCTGCGTGGCCGGGGAACGCAACATCTATGCTCGGGCCATGATTCCTTTGGAGGAAGCCCGCGACCACGTGATCGGTGCGGTACGGCCGCTCGATCCCACAGTTCTACCGCTCCCTGACGCCCTCGGGCTCGTGCTGGTGAACGACGTCGCCTCCAGCGAAGCCGTGCCGCCGTTTGCCAACACCGCGATGGATGGCTTTGCCGTGCAGGCGGCCGATACCGCAGCGGCGCCCACCACCCTGGACGTTGTCGGAACCATCGCTGCCGGCGACACGGGCGACATTCCGGTCGGGCCGGGTCAGGCTGCCCGCATCATGACCGGCGCACCGCTTCCTCCGGGAGCCGATGCCATCATCATGGTCGAGCTCACCACGCTGGCCGACGACGGAGCAACGGTCGACATCGCCGAAGCAGTGCCCGAAGGGAACCACGTGCGATCGGCGGGCGAAGACATCGAGCCCGGCGACACGGTTTTCGAAGCCGGCACCGTGATCACACCCGGACACCTCGGTGTATTGGCCAGCCTGGGCCGCTTCGAGGTCGAGGTGCGCCCTCGACCGCGTGTGGGCGTGATCTCCACCGGCGACGAGTTGGTCGACGGACCCGAGCCGCTCAAGCATGGCCAGATCCGCGACTCGAACCGACGCACGCTGTTGGCGCTGCTCGACGAGAGCGGATTCGAGGGTGTCGATCTGGGGTTGGTGCCCGACGACAAGGACGCGCTTACCGAGGCGATCCAGAACGCCACCACCACCTGCGACGCGCTGATGAGTAGCGGGGGAGTGAGCATGGGAGCCTTCGACTACGTGAAGGTGGTGCTTGACGAAATCGGCGAGATGCGTTGGATGCAGATCGCGATAAAGCCCGCCAAGCCCATGGCGTTCGGATTTGTTGGCGATATGCCCGTGTTTGGACTCCCGGGAAACCCGGTGTCGTCCATGGTTTCCTACGAGCTGTTTGCCAGGCCGGCGCTGCGAAAGATGGCTGGCCATACCCAGCTCGACCGACCCTGGGTCGACGCCATCGCCGGCCAGGATCTTCTCCGTCGACCCGATGGCAAGATCCACTTCGCCCGAGTGGTCTCGGAGTACATCGACGGCGACTACCGCCTGCGCTTCGCCGGAGGACAGGGGTCGCATCAGCTGCGGGCCATGGCCGATGCGAACGCGCTGGCCGTGGTGCCTGACGGTGACGGGGTAGCCGAGGGCGGCACCATCACGGCGATTCTTCTCGACTAGCCCGCGCTGGCGAGTGCTGTCCCCTCGCGGGCCGGCGAAAGTGAATGGGTTTTAGGGGTCGGGAGCGGGTACCGTCGCGGGTAATGGCAGCCGAACAGCTCATCGACACCTATGGCCGGGTGCACCGCGATCTTCGGATCTCGGTCACCGATCGCTGTAACTTTCGCTGCCAGTACTGCATGCCCGAGGAGGGTATGGAGTGGCTTCCCCGCGAAGAGTTGCTGACCTTCGAGGAGATCGAGCAGGTCGCTCGGATTCTGGTGAATCGCTACGGCATCGACAGCATTCGTCTCACCGGTGGCGAGCCCACGATTCGGGCCAAACTCCCCGTACTAATCGAGAAGCTCGCCAAGCTCGACGTCGATCTGGCCATCACAACAAACGGCGCGACGCTCGCCGGCGGCCAGGCTCAGGCGCTCAAAGATGCGGGCCTCAAACGCATCAATATTTCGCTCGACTCTTTCGATCGCGACCGATTCATCGAACTCACCCGTCGCGACGACCTGCAGAAGGTGCTCGATGGCATTGACGCAGCGGTCGACGCCGGTTTCGACCCGGTGAAGCTCAACGCGGTGATGATGCGAGGCATCAACGACGATGAATTGCTCGACTTCGCCCGGTTCGGTCGCGAAAAGGGCGTGCAGGTGCGGTTCATCGAGTTCATGCCGCTCGACGCCTCGGGTCAGTGGTCCGACGCGACGGTGATCAGCCAGCAGGAGATCGTCGACACCATCGGCGCTGAGTTTCCCATCGAGCCCGTCACCCGCACTTCGGCGCCAGCTAACCGCTACCGGTACCTCGACGGCAAGGGCGAGTTTGGTGTGGTGCCTACCGTGAGCGATTCGTTCTGCGGTAACTGTGACCGGGTGCGTCTCACCGCCGATGGGCAATTCCGAAACTGCTTGTTCGCGGTCGATGAGTTCGACCTTCGATCGCTGGTTCGATCGGGCGCCAGCGACGACGAAATCGCAGCCAAGATGGATGAAGCGGTGAAGGCCAAGTGGGCCGGAAACCAGGTCGGTCAGGTGACCTTCATCCGTCCCAAGCGGAGCATGAGCCAGATCGGCGGATAGCCCCGGGTCGGTTGCAAGCGGCCCTCCAGGTGTGACATTTCGCGCACTTCGAGAAGTTTTGCGCGGATCCGGAATAGCGGTGCTCGCCATGGAGTTCAACGGTGCTCAGGCGGTGTCTCCGTCGCCTTCCAAACACCTCCAAAAAGGGAAACTCATACAAAATGGCCGACTTCACCGTCCACACCGCAGAAACCGCCCCTGAAGGCTCAAAGCCACTCTTGGAAGGGGCTACCGCAAAGTACGGCTTCACCCCGAACCTGTTGGGCGTCCTGGCCGAGAGCCCGGCGGCGCTCAAGGCCTACATGGACATCTCCGGCACGGTCGGACAAACCAGCTTCAGCCCAACCGAACAGCAGATTGTGCTCATGACGGCCAGCTTCGAGAACGAATGCACGTACTGCATGGCAGCGCACTCCACCATCGCCACGGGCGCCGGTGTCGCGCCCGACGTCATCGAGTCGCTTCGTTCAGGCTCGGCCATCGCCGACCCGAAGCTCAATGCACTCGCCGACTTCACCCGGGCCACCGTGGAGAACCGCGGCCAGGTTGACAGCGCAGTAACCGCGGCATTCCTTGCCGCCGGCTACACCAATGCCCACATCCTCGAGGTCATTGTCGGCGTTGCGCAGAAGGTCATCTCGAACTACGCCAACCACTTCTCGCACAACCAGCCAGACGCTGCGTTCGCTCCTATGGCGTGGGAGAAGCCGGTTTCGGTCTGAAACTGACGGCGGCGGCGGTCTCGGCTGTTCCGGCCACTTCGGTCATCCAAACCGTGTCCGACCTACACTCGGCGAATGTCTGATCATCAAGGCTTCACCCATCTCGACCCGCTCGGTCGAGCCCGCATGGTCGATGTTACGCCCAAAGAGCCATCGCACCGGCGGGCGATTGCCAAGGGTCGGGTGTACATGGAACCCGAGACCGCCTCCGCCGTGGCCCGCGGCTCAATCAGCAAGGGTGATGTGCTGGCTGTGGCCCGCGTGGCCGGCATTCAGGCCGCGAAGAAGACGTCAGACCTCATCCCGCTGTGCCACCCGCTGCTCATCGGGTCGGTGTTTGTGAACTTCACCATCGAGGAAGCCCACATCGAGGTCGAGGCCCAGGTGGAGACGGTTGGCCGCACGGGTGTCGAGATGGAGGCACTCACGGCCGCGACGGTTTCAGCGCTCACCATCTACGACATGTGTAAGTCGATGGACAAAGAGATGGTCATGGGCGAAATCGCGCTCTGGGAGAAGACGGGCGGGAAGTCGGGCCCGTTCAAGCGATCGCGACCCGACTCGGACTCCTAACGCAGTTCTTCCCAACGCGGTTCGAAGAACCCCAAATTTTGCCGTCCTGACTGGGTTGACACTACGAATCGTAGTAAAACCGTAATGTTCCTGGAGGGGACGTCGGTGAGTCTTGTGCTTGCTGAGCTGCTCTTTGGAGGCTCTACGCGCTATTAGCGACAGATCCACCACCCTCCGCGCGATAGTCCGTAGTATTTCCAACACGTAGGAGTAACTGAGAGCGTGACCTTCTTGGCGCTGTTGATACTTGGAGCTTTGTGGGCGGCGGTGCTTTTGCCACCGATGATCCAGCGAGTACAAGCTCTCAGCGCCTCACGCCCCAGCAGCCCCTCAAGTATGGGCGGTTTCACGCAGAACCTCTCGAGTCTTCAACGCACCACCGGCACCCGCCACGGCTACCCGGGCGACCAGTTTCAGCAGCGCGAAGCCCTGCTGCCCGAGTCACGACTTGCCGCAGCTCGCCGCCGTCGCGACGTGCTCGGCTCGCTTATCGCCGTGGCGCTCTTTTTGCTGGTAGCCACCACCATGTTCGGCCGGGCCGCGCTTTACGCCCACATCGTTGTCGACGTACTGGCCATCGGCTTCGCCGGCCTCATGATTCGTCGCAACCGTCTCGCCGCCCAACGCGCTGAGGTAGTCACCCAGCTGCCCACGCCGACGATCGTCGCACCACTCGACGAGGCGATGTACGAAGACGGCACAGTCGTCGACCTTTCGACCGCTCGCCAGTTCCGCAAAATCAGCTGAACTGGCCTAAGGTACGACTCCCTTCGGGGCTGTAGCTCAGCTGGCTAGAGCGCCTCGGTCGCATCGAGGAGGCCAGGGGTTCGACTCCCCTCAGCTCCACGTCGGGGTCTTGGCGCTATAACGCCAGACTCTTCGTGAAATAGACGCCGATTGTTGGCGAAATAGCGCATGTCTTCGTCGGCTTCAATGGCTTGAGGTCATAAGGCTTTGTATGCTGAACCCGATGGCGCAACCACGAACAGGAACCAAACAGTTGCTTGTTTGGTCAGTTCTCTATGTGCTCCTTTTCATCGCTTCGGACTATGCGATCGAGCGTTGGGTGCCGGAGCGTATCCGGACGGTTATGTGGGTAGTGGCCTTGGGCCTGTTCCTCGTGTCACTGGTGCTCGTTCCTGGGCTTCTCTACCTTCGAGGGCGACGCACCAACCAGTTCTTTCCTCAAAACGCTGCGCCTGCACTCGAAGAACCGGTCGACGCCGCGTAGGTGCGACGGTTGTCGTCACGCTGAGTCGCCCTTCCAGCTGGCTGCGGTGTGGTGGCTCTTCTGTATGCGGCTATTACTCGAGAGATGATTCGTCCAGATCGTTGAGACATTTCCGGGCTGGAGCTGAGAAATCTTCGCGGCCAACTCGCCGAAGACCCGCCACTGCAACGATCGTGCTCTTTCGCCAACACCCCACGTCGGTTTCAGGCCTGGCGGCCTGAAGCCCTTGAAGAGTTTGCTCCGCAAACTCCCATGTCCGTCGGCTTCAGGCTATGTAATCTGTCTCTTATACACATCTCCGAGCCCACGAGACGCTACGCTATCTCGTAT
>CAZGVQ010000142.1:0-8281 GCA_964529355.1 uncultured Acidimicrobiales bacterium | reverse complement strand
CTTCTTGGTTGTCCGTCCGGCAAGCCTGCCGGCCTTGACGATGTTCTGGCGTAGTCGTTCGCGGGGGGCCACACTTCAAAGCTAGCGGCTTTCGGGGGCCTTCCCGGCTAGTGGAGCTGTCCCACGACGCTCTTGGGGGTAAAGAACGCCAGCAGGCGACCGTCGGCCACCATGGCAGCGCGGTACTCGTCCCAGTCAGGGTGGGCCTCGCCTGCCACCTGCTCGTAGTACGACACCAGGGCGTCGGCGGTTGCGTCGTCCACCGCGGCAGCCGGCTCGAGGAGCTCGACCGTGCCATCGAAGGACAGATACGACCACGACTCGCGGTCGGTCAGGTGAAGCACCACCCGGTTGTCGCGGCGCATGTTTGCGGTCTTCGCCCGGTCAGAAGTCAGCGAGATGCTGAAAACACCCTCGCTGAACGCGTAGGAGATATCCGACGACTGTGGGCGACCGTCGCGGCGGATGGTGATGAGGATTCCGTCGGTGCGCTCGGCTGCCCACGCAAGGGCCTGGTTGAGTTCCATGCCAATGACCCTAGGTCACCAGTGCAGCAAACTAAGGGGCGAACGCGTCGATGAGCGTGGCCAGTTCGAGCGGCTTGTCGCCCTGGATCGAGTGCCCGGCGCCTTCCACCCGCTCGATCACCGCGTCGGCGCGGCGACGCATGAGTTCATCCTCGTCGGCGTCGTCGACGACCGAGCCATCTGCCATTCCCCGCACCAACATGATGGGCATAGCGGTGGCTTCGATCGCGTCCCACAGCGTCGTGACGTCCAGCGGTTCTTCGGGCGAGTCCTTGAGCAGCTCGGCGCCCCGGTGTCGGGCGTAGCGCCACACCCAACTGCCATCGGGTCGCTGCTCGGCGTTATGCAAAATGCCTCGCCGCAACGACGACTCAGAGCGAGTGGGATTGAACTCCATCGTGCGGGCCAGAAGCTCCTCGAAGCTCGGAAAGTTCTCAGGGCCATTGACGAACGCGTGAATCGCCTTGGCCTTCTCCGAGGTAACTCCCGGCGTGATATCGATGAGGGCCAGCTTGGGCACGACTTCGGGAGCGAGCGAGGCGATGGCCGTAGCGGTGAGCCCTCCGAGCGACATGCCCACCACCGCCTTTGCCGAAGGAGCCAACGCCCGAACGGCAGTCACCACATCTTCGGCGTTGCGCATGAGGTTCCGAGCCCCCTCTGCGGGGCCATCGGAGTGTCCGTGGCCGGGCAGATCGATAGCCACCAGCGGCCGGCCGATGGCCATGGCAAACGTGTCCCAGGTATGGGCGTTCTGAGCACCGCCATGGAGCAACACCAGCTCTGGTGCTTCGGTGCCCCAGACCAGCGCACTCAGCGATCTTCCATCTCCGAGCGCAACCGATTCGCGCCGAACCGTCGGCGGACCGTCATAGGGAAGTCCGTAATCCTCGGCGTTGCCCGCAAACATCGAAAACTCGTCGTAGTCGACGAACTCGACGCCAGCCGCGGCCTCGGTCATCGGGCGCCTCGAACCAACCGGCCGGGTCGAGCCCCGGTGTCGACACCCGCTTCACGGGTGACCTCGCCAGCCACGATGGTGTAGTCATAGCCGGTGGCTTCCTGAAGGAGTCGACGGCCTCCGGCGGGAAGGTCGTGGGCCAGTCGCGGGCCACCCAGTTGCAGCGCTTCGAAATCGATGACGTTGATATCGCCCCGCTTGCCCACCTCAAGGGATCCACGATCACCGAGTCCATAGAGCGTCGCCGTGTCGAGCGTCTGCTTCTTGACGACCCATTCCAGGTCGAGTTGTTCGCCTCGCGAGCGGTCGCGTGCCCAGTGGGTGAGCATGTAGGTGGGGATCGACGCGTCGCAGATCATGCCGCAGTGCGCACCACCGTCGGAGAGTCCCGACACCGATTGCGGGTGCGTGAGCATCTCGCGAATCGCGTCGTGGTTGCCGTCGACGTAGTTGAACGCTGGCAGCATAAGCATCGCCCGGCCGTCCTCTTCGAGGAGAAGGTCATACAGCAGATCGAGCGGTTCGCGATCGGCGGCCTCGGCCCGAGCGACCACCGACGTTTCCGGAAGCGGTTCGTAGTCGGGCTCGGCGCCGAGCGGGTAGAGCTGATGCAGTGCCATGGTGATGAACGCACCGATGCCGTCGAACTGCACCGCTGGATCTGACGGAAGGTCTTCCTCCGACAGGATCTGGGCCTTGGTTTCGGGCTTGGCGAGTTCGGAGACCATGTCATCGAACGGCAGTTGCGAAAGCTCGGCGAAGGTGGGCCGCTTCTTGAACGGGTGATGGGTCTGAAGCCCGATGAGCAGACCAAAGGGCCGGGCTGCGACCTGCGGGTAACACTGTGCGCCTTCATCGCACGCAGCAAGGCTCTCGGCCATCAGCTCGCGCCACTGGTTCGGATCGGCTCCCACCTGCAGCATGGCAAAGGTGACCGGTCGACCAATGTGGGCCGAGAGCTTTCGCATCCAAGCCATTTCCGCCGTCGCCTGAACCACGTCCTGGCCGTCGGCACCCGCCGGAGCCAGCTCGAAGACACCTGTTCCGGCATCCGCGAGCGCTTCGCCCAAGCCGTAGAGCTCATCTTCGGCCGCGAAGGTGCCCGGTACCGGCTCGCCATCCATGGCCTTGTGGCTGAGCACCCGGGAGGTTGAGACACCGAGAGCCCCGGCTTCGATTCCTTCGCGCACGATGGCCCGCATTTCGGCGATCTCTTCGGGACTGGCCGGCTCGTTGGCGGCACCGCGATCGCCCATCACATAGCCCCGGACGGCACCATGAGGAACCTGGGTGCCAACATCGATCGAGAGCTTTCGTTTGTCGAGGGCGTCGAGGTACTCGGGAAAGGTCTCCCACTCCCACTTCATGCCTTCGGTCAGCGCCGTGCCGGGGATGTCTTCGACGCCTTCCATCAGCTGAATCAGCCATTCCTCTCGGCCGGGTCGCACCGGAGCGAAGCCCACACCGCAGTTGCCCATGACCACGGTGGTCACCCCATGACCGGCCGAGGGGTTGAGTTCGTCGTCCCAGGTGACCTGCCCGTCGTAGTGGGTATGGCAATCGACAAATCCCGGCGTCACCAGCTTGCCGGTCGCGTCGATGGTCCGCGTTGCGTCGCCCTCAATCGACTCGCCAATCGCCACAATCACTCCGTCGGAAACGGCAATGTCAACAACAGCAGCCGGAGCCCCGGTGCCGTCCACAACCCTTCCGTTGCGAATCAGTAGATCGAACATGTCGCTAGCCCCCAGTGGTCGAGTCAGAACGAGTTCCACCGTAGGACCAAAGCGCAACGAGACCCAACCAAAACAGCAAAACAAGCTAAGGCCGGCGCCTTGGAAACTCCATAAAGTGTCTGACACTTTATGGAGTTTCAGTTCACGCTTTGGCCGTACATTTCTCCGAGTTCGTCGGCGAGGAGTTCGAGGCGCTCACCGTCGGGGCCGGTGAAGTAGAGCGATGTCTCGTAGTCGAAGTCAATCTTTACCCCGGCGTCGATGAGCTTGGCTTTGAGGTACGCCTGCTTCTCAGGACTCACCGAGATGGCCAGATGATGCATCGAGCCGAGCACCTCGGCATAGGGGCCCAGGTCGAGGCCGGGAAAGTCAAAGAACGCCAGCAGGTTGCCGTTGCCGAGGTCGAAGAAGAAGTGCGTCGAACCCTGATAGTCGCGGTTTTCGAACAATTCGGTCAGCGGGAACTCGAGGATCCCCTGATAGAAGGCGATGGTTCGCTCGACGTCGCTGGACAACAAGGCGAGGTGATGCACTCCCTGGGCAGTCGAGGGCGGGCGGTCCTCGCGAAGGTGCTTGTCTCGGAGCTGCTGCCACTCGTCATCGCGATCGACCTGATCGCCGTGTTTGGTTGTTTCACTCATCGCGAGCTACCCCTCGTTCTTCCACTGAAGCTCAAACGACAACTCTTCATCGCCGTCCTCCACTTCGTGCTCGATGACGATTTCGGCGTCGGCAGGCACGGTGAAGCGCTGGTTCGCCACCTGGATTCGGAAGGGCTCACCCGCCTCCATCGCATCGGCAAGCCGTCGAAGCGTGTCGACAAACTGGGTAACGGGAACGTTCTTTTCAATATCGCGATCAGCCATGGGGGCAGTGTTGCAGATCCCAAGCTAGAACGGTCGCCATGACCGCTATCGACATCGAACAGATCCGGAGCGATACGCCTGGCACCACCCATGTGGCTCATCTTCTGGCCTGCGGATCGTCGCTCATGCCTGCAGCGGTGGTCGATGCGATCGCCGATCACCACCAACTCGAAGCGCGCATCGGCGGGTACGAAGCCCACGCCGACCGGTTCGATTCACTCGAAGCCGTGTATGGATCGGTCGCCAAGCTCATCAATGCAGAACCTCGAGAGATCGCCCTGGTCGAGAACGCAACCGTCGCATGGGCCCACGCCTTCTATGCGCTCGAGTTTGAGCCCGGCGACCGCATCCTCACCTGCGAAGCCGAGTACGCGGCCAACTACGTGGCGTACCTGCAGCGGGCCAAACGCGACGGCATCGCCATCGAGGTGATTCCCAGCGACAGCGCCGGGGCGATCGATCTCGACGCCATGCGGTCGATGATCGAGCGCGACGCTGATCACCCGGTGAAGCTGGTTTCGATCACGTGGATCCCCACCAATGGAGGACTGGTGAACCCGGCAGCCGAGGTGGGCGCGATCGCCAAGGAACATGGCATCACCTATCTGGTCGATGCATGCCAGGCGGTTGGCCAGATGCCGGTCGACGTCGAAGAGTTGCAGTGCGATTTCCTGTCGGCCACCGGCCGTAAGTTCCTGCGAGGTCCCCGGGGCACCGGCTTCCTCTATGTATGCGAGTCGTTTCTCGACGCCGGCATCGAGCCCGCCATCATCGACCACTACGGCGCCGACTGGGTGGCCGACGATCGCTACCAGCTCCGCGACGATGCCCGACGGTTCGAGACGTGGGAGAACTCGTACGCGCTACGAGCGGGACTCGGCGCCGCGGTCGACTATGCGCTCGATGTCGGACTCGAAGCAATCCAGGATCGCGCCTGGGGTTTGGCAGCCTCACTCCGAAAAAAGCTGGGCGAACTTCCGGGGGTCACGCTCTATGACCTGGGCCACCAAAAGTGCAGCATCGTGACCTTCACGCTCGACGGACACGAGCCATCTGCGGTGGTCGCTGCGCTGCGCGAGCAGGGCATCCACATCGGAGCATCCGACCCCGAGAGCACCCGCCTCGACTCGACCGCCCGGAGCCTGCCCACCATGAACCGCGCTGCCCCCCACTACTTCAACACCGGCGAAGAAGTCGATCGGCTCGTCGACGCACTCAGCGCGCTGGCCTCAGCCTCAACCCATTGAGGTCAGCGATCGTCTCCCCTAGGTTGTGACCTGACGACAACGGAGGCATCACCATGACCAACCAATTCGACGAACTGCTGGCCGAGGGGGTTGCGAGCGGCGCCGCTCCGGGCGTGGTAGCCGCCACGGTCGATCGCGAAGGCATGACCTATCTCGGCTCGGCTGGCGAGCGGTCGCTCGGCAGTGGCGTCGAAATGACCACCGACACCGTCGGCGCCATCTTCTCGATGACGAAGGCGATCACGGGCGCAGCTGCGATGCAGCTTGTCGAGCAGGGACGCATCGACCTCGATGCCCCGGCCGGTACCTACTGCGAGGAGCTGGCAAAGCCCGCAATGGTGTTGGACGGCTTCGACGGTGATGGCCAGCCAATCACCCGTCCGGCGGTTGGCGACGTGACAATGAGGAACCTGCTCACCCACACATCTGGCTACGTGTACACCATCTGGAACGCCGACCTTGGCCGATGGGTCGAAGTCACCGGCGCAGAAGACCTGTTCAACTTCACCATCGCCTCCCTCGAGACGCCGCTGGCCTTTGACCCAGGAACGCGCTGGGAGTACGGAACCGGTATCGACTGGGCTGGTCTGGTGGTCGAGCGTGTCGCCGGATCGACCCTTGGCGAGTACATGAAGGAACACATCTTCGAGCCACTCGGTATGCACGAAACCGCGTTCGCCCATACCGACGACATGCTCAGCAGAGCATCAGCGATTCACGCCCGGCTCCCAGACAACTCGTTGCTCCCGATCGAACTTCCACCAGCAGAGGCCGCCGAGTTCGAATCAGGCGGTGGCGGGCTTCACTCGACGATGAGCGATTTCGCCAGGTTCATGCGGATGATCCTCAACGACGGCGAACTCGATGGCACGCGGGTACTCGCTGCCGAAACCGTTTCGCAGATGGTCACCAACCAGATGGGCGATCATCGCGTCACGATGCTCCCCTCCGCGATCCCCGAGTTCTCCAACGACGCCGAACTCTTCCCCGATGTTGCCAAGAGCTGGGGACTCACCTTTCAGATCAACGAAGAAGCAGCCAGCACCGGTTGCCCGGCGGGAACCCTGAGCTGGGCCGGTCTTGCCAACACGTATTTCTGGATCGACCGCACCAACGGCATCGCCGGCACCTACATGAGCCAGATCCTCCCCTTCGCTGACAAAGGCTCGGTCGACCTGTTCTACGACTTCCAAGCCGCCGCTTACGTGTGACAGGTAGCACCAATGCTGGGAGGAATAGCGGATCGGTTGAGGCGTTGAACCAACTGTCAACGACGGGGGCCGACGCACAAGAGTGATGCGGGGCCACGCGTGCGACCACAAAACAATCGTTCGAATATCTGTAAAGAAACGAGAATGCCGTGAGTACACAACTGACCGACTACGGAATTGTTGGACAAAAGGCCCCGGAATTCGGTGTGCCGACCTGGGTCGACAAAGACGGAAACGACATCGATCCGATCAAACTCGCTGACCTCGAGGGCAAGTTCAAGGTCCTCTACTGCTTCCAGTCCTGGTGCCCCGGCTGCCACAGTCGCGGACTACCGGCGCTGAAGAAGATGGTGGAGGCACTCGAGGACAACGATCAGGTCGAGTTCCTGGCCATCCAGACCGTCTTCGAAGGCAAGGACGTCAACACCAAGGAAAAGATGCTGGAGACCCAGGCCGAGTACGGAATTCCCATTCCCTTCGCTCAGGACGAGGGTGACGAGACCACTCGCAACGTTTCGAGCATCATGTACAACTACCGCACCGGTGGTACGCCCTGGTTCATCTTCATCGACCAGGACGACAACGTGGTGTTCAACGAGTTCCACCTCGATGCCGACAAGGCCATCGAGTACCTCAAGAGCGTCGAGTAACACCCCCGAGCCCAAGGGTCGCCGCTACATCTGGAAGGTTCTTGGCCAGTCGTCGGCTCTGACCATGGCATCGGTTCCTCCGTCGATGAAGACGAGGGAGCCGGCCATGAAGTCGGCGGCGTCGCCGAGCATCATCTCGATCCATGCGGCGATCTGATCGGGCGTACCGAAGTCGCCGGTGGGCACCGGGAAGCTCTTGATCATCGGGCCGAAGTTCTCGTCGTCGAGACCGCCCTGAAGAAGCGGCGTAAGTGTGGCCCCCGGGGCGACGGCATTGAGCCGGATTCCGGCACCAGCCCATTCAGCGGTTGGAGCATGGCGCCGCACGTAGCGGGCCACCGCCGTCTTCGAAGCCGCGTAGGCCAGGCCTTCAGAGAAGCTCTCCATCGCGTCGATCTGGGCGTGTACCGACTCGGCGTCCATGGCCAGGCACGCATCGATCAGTTCGTCAGGTGTGTTCGGACTCGTGGTTGTTGAGTTCGACGAAACTGCCACCACCTTGGCGATGCCCTCGCTGGCCGCCAGAGCCTCGCGCAGGCCGGTGAGGAAGACCTCGGTCCCGAACCAGTTGACGTCGGCGATGAGATGCGCGCTGACCGGGGGGCCAAGGCCGGCCGAGGTCACGAGCCCGTCGATTACACCACCAGTGGCTTCCAGTACTGCGGCGAGCGCGGCCTGGCGTCCGTCAGGCGTTGCGAGATCGGCAGTTATTTCGGCCTCGCGCAGATCAACCCCGACGACCTGATGGCCAGCTGCTTCAACTCGTGTGCGGGTAGCGGCACCGATGCCCGATGCCGACCCGGTGATGACGATCGTTCCCATGGTCGGCACGCTACTTCGCGCAACCGCACCTGCGTCCAATCTGAAGTGCTACCGCCGTAACTCTTCTGGGATGAACTCCCCGTGGGCTTCGATGAGGGCGTCGACCATTTCCCAGATCTGGTTGAGGTCGAGCTCGGCGGCAGTATGCGGATCCAGCATCGCTGCGTGGTACACGTGCTCGCGGTTGCCGGTCAGCGCGGCCTCGACGGTGAGTGATTGCACATTGATGTTGGTCTGCATCAACGCAGCCAACTGCGGAGG
>CAZGVQ010000141.1:0-8307 GCA_964529355.1 uncultured Acidimicrobiales bacterium | reverse complement strand
TCGAGCGCGGTGGCGACGACGTGCTCGTGCGGTTGTGGGAATCGACCGACACTCTGCCCACCCCGGCCGAGATCGCTGCACCAGGTCTCTGGTTGGCGCGGGTGGCCGGCGAGAGCAGCGAAGAGCTGACGATGCCCGAAATCGAGATCCCCGACGACCTGTCAGGTCTCGACTAGGACCACCCGTAGGAGTCGGGGTCCACCTCGACGCCGTCGCTGCTCGACACGATGGGGCCGGCATCGTTTTCGGTCCATGTATCGTCCGCTGGCTCAGGGGCCTGCCCGGCAACGGAATCGGCGGAGCCGTCGGTTGCTGGCAACGCTTCGATCTCCTGGGTCGGCTCAAACTGAGGAACGGTCCGGTTCGGTACCGGCACTCCCCCACCGAAGCGGGCCATAACCTCCGACGTGCCGGCCGGGGGTCGGGGCAAACTGGGGCGAAGGTCGTCGTCGCTGAGCGTGACGTCGTCCTGTTTCCGGCGGCTCTGCCGGCTCGGCAAGGTTCCGCCCCGCGACCCGAAGAAGTACCAGAAGCCGGCCAGGGAAACCCCTACGGCTACCACCAGATAGCCAATGCTCGAGCGGCCGGCCAGCGGCGCGACGGCAGGGATGAACGCGCCGACCGCCCAGCTCAGTTGAAACCGGGCCTCGAATCGAGCGAAGGACCGACCCCAGTTGGCAGCGGGCGCGTCGCGTTGCACGATCGCGTCGAATACGAGCTTGCCGGTGGCTGCCGCCATACCGATCGCCGCGGCGATGAGCACTGCGCCGAACAGATCCCCCGCCCACGCCGCCACCAGCGCGGCGGCGAACGCGATCACCAGGACCCCGAGCAGAATGTTCTCCTCGGGATACAGCTCGCGCAGTCTGGGCGCTTGGCGGGCCCCTGCGAGGGCGCTGGCTCCGGCTGCTGCGGCAACCAGACCAAAGTGCCAGACCGGTGCCCCGGGAATACCGGTGATATCGAGAACGGGAAGATCGTTGATGAGCCCGGTAGCCGCACCCGCCATGGCGCCGAAGCCACTGGTGTCGATACCGTCCTCGCCGCCTCGGAGCTCGAACGCCAGAAGGAAGGTGACAAACCCGACCGAGGCCCGCAGGGCCGCCATGGCGGTCGCGGCGAGGGTGATTCCCCGGCTGCGCAGTTCGGCCTTCTCTTCGGCGGCAATGGGCGATTCGGCAACGGCGATCTTCGGGAGGCGCCGAGCGTTGAGGGCGCCTACTGCATAGATGGCACAGGCGACCCCAGCCGACCAGCCGGGCCCGCCGAACAACGCGAACAACCCGCCGACCCCCGCGCCGATGGCTCCGGAGATTCCGCTGACCAATGCGAGCTTTGAGTTGGCCTCGACCAACTCGTTCTGATCGTCGACCAGCCGAGGAACAAGAGCGCTCTTGGCGATGCCATAGGCCTTCTGCAGAATCAACAACCCGAATGCCTCGGGGAACAACCACAACGTGTCTGCGTGACCGATGAGCAGCAGCGCGATGATGGCCCGGCCGATCAGTGCACCGATGACCATGGCCCGACGGCCACCCTTGACCCGGTCGAGCGCCGGCCCGATAAGCGGCGTGACCACCGCGAAGGGAGCGACCGTGCACACCAGATACAACGCAACTCGCCATCGAGCATCGCTGGGGTCGATCGAGAAGAAGATCGAGCCGGCCAGGGCGAGCGCCAGGGCGCCATCGCCGGCCGCATTGAATGCGTGGGTGCGGGCCAACCGACCAAACGGCGATCGGCGGAGCGTCTCTGGCAGCTTCCGCGGCTTGGCGTCACGAGCGCGCAGGCGCGGATCGGGCGCCTTTAACTCTCTCCAACCGTCGCTGCTACTCACGCCTCAATCCTACGGCCATCACGGCCCACAGAAAATGGCGTTCTTGTGCGCTTCTTGGTTCGGGAGCGCTATGCCGCTTCTGACTGCTCGGCCGACAACCGGTGCACCTCAGCCAGGAGCCGCCGATCCCGCTTGTGCGTCAGCTTCTCAAACGCTCGGGCAAAGGTGACCCACTTGGCGCGGTCTACCTCGGCGTTGGGCACAAACGAGCCGTCGAGCACCGCCATCTCCCAATACTGGACCAGCTTCTTACGGCCCGACTTTTCGCGGTACGTGACCGGCGTGAGCTTGGTTCCCGTCGCGCAACGAAAGCCGGTCTCTTCAAGCACCTCTCGCAGTGCAGCCTGTTTCAGCGTCTCCGACGCGCTGCGACACTTCCCTTTGGGGAAGCTCCAATCCTTTGCGTGTGGCCGATGAATGATGAGCACTTCGCGACGACCGTGCTTGTCGAGACGCGTGACCACCCCACCACCAGCTCGGATTGTGTTTGCTGAGCTCTTGCCCATAATCGACTAGTCGGTTGCCGCAACGTGATTGTTGAGGCACCACCGCTGGGATTTCAGCGGACGTCGAACCCCTCGGCCAGTGCTAGGTGTTGGAACAACTCATGAGCGTTGCTTCCATCGGTGCCAACGTTGCGATGCCACGATCCGTCCTCGGTCAGGAGCCACGCCAGCTGATCGTCGTCGAGCAACACGTCGAGGATGACGTCGAGCTGACTCTGGAGCTGCGGATCGGTGACGGAGGTAAGGACCTCGATACGTCGGTTCAGGTTGCGGGGCATAAGGTCGGCCGACCCGAGGAAGTAGGCCGGCTTCCCGGCCCCGCCACCGTTGCCGAAGTAGTAAATCCGAGAGTGTTCGAGGAACCGGCCCACAATGGAACGGACCCGGATACGGCCCGCTGCACCGACCGGTTCGAGTTGGGCTTCATGGCCGGGACGCAATCCGCAGATTCCGCGAACGATGAGGTCGATCTGCACGCCCTCCTTGGCGGCTTCGTACAACAGGTCGATGAGATCGATGTCGACGAGGCTGTTCATCTTCATGATGATGCGACCGTTGACCCCCTCGGCAGTCTCGGAGCGGATCATGTCGACCAGGCGCTCGCGAAGCATCTCGGGAGCCACGAGGATGCGGCTGTAGGAGATGTCGCGCCCATACCCGGTCAGCTGGTTGAAGAGGCTCGCGAGGTCGGCGCCGATTTCCTGATCGGCGGTCAGCAATCCGAGATCTTCATAGACCCGGGCGGTTCGATGGTTGTAGTTGCCGGTGCCGATATGGCAGTACCGACGGATGGTGCGGCCTTCTTCGCGCACGATCATGATGGTCTTGCTGTGGATCTTCAGGCCGATGAGCCCATACGCCACATGCACGCCGGCCTGCTCCAGACGACGGGCCCAACCAATGTTTGCCTGTTCGTCGAACCGGGCCTTCAGCTCGATGAGCACCGCCACCTGTTTGCCGGCCTCTGCGGCCCGAACCAACGAGTCGATAAGCGGGCTGTCTCCCGAGGTCCGGTAGAGCGTCATCTTGATGGCCAGGACGGACTTGTCGACCGAGGCCTGATGGATGAGTTCGGCCACCGACACCGTGAAGGAGTCATAGGGGTGGTGGACCAACACATCACCCTCGGCGAGCCGGGCGAACATGTCGATGCGTTCATCGTTCTTTGGCCGGAACGCCACCGGGGTCACAGGAGTCCAGCGGGTATAGCGCAATTCGGGTCGATCGAGATCGGCCAGAACATCGAGACCCGTCAGGTCGAGCGGCGTCGATTCGTTGAAGACATCGGACCGCTCGAGATCGAGTTCCTCAAGAAGGAGCCCGAGGATGACCTCGTCGACCTCACCGAATGTCTCGAGCCGAATCGCTCGGCCGAAGCGACGGCGGCGCAGCTCCATTTCAACCGCCGACAGGAGGTCCTCGGCTTCTTCTTCCTCATAGGTCAGGTCGGCGTTGCGGGTGACCCGGAAGAACTGTTTGTTGATGATCTCCATGCCCGAGAACAACGTGTCGAGATGATGGCTGATGACATCCTCGAGCAGCACGAAGTGACTCTCGGGAGCCGAAGGAAGCCCGATGTAGCGCGGAAACGTTCCGGGGATCTTGATTCGTGCGAACCGGGTGCGATTGGTGGTTGGGTCGCGCAGCGTGACGGCAAGGTTCAGCGACAGGTCGCTGATGTAAGGAAACGGATGACCAGGGTCGATAGCCAGTGGAGTCAAGACCGGGAAGATGCGGTTTTCGAACAGCTCGCTCACATAGACCCGGTCGGTTTCGCCAAGTTCGTCGACCTGATGCCGGAGGATTCCGTTCGCGACCATCTCGGGCCGCACGTACTCGCTGAAAATGTGCTGTTTTTCGCTCGACAGACTCCGCACGCTGTCGAGGATCGCTGCGAGTTGTTCCTCGGGTAAACGACCATCCGGCGAACGCACGGCCACTTCGCCTGCAACCTGGTCCTTCACGCCCGCCACCCGAACCTGGAAGAACTCATCGAGGTTGGAAGAGAAAATCGAGAGGAATCGAACCCGCTCGAGCAGCGGCACCGTGGTGTCCTTGGCCAGTGCAAGTACCCGGGCATTGAATGCCAGCCAGGAAAGCTCCCGATTGAGATACGGGGTGTCGTTGTCGTCGAAGGAGCTAATGACCAATTCGTCGCCAAGCGAGCGAATCGTCCGGTCAGCGACGTGCTCGGATTGCGATGGGTCGGACTCAGTGCTCACGGAGTGCCAATCGGCCGAAGCTGCCATGGATTCATCTAATCACGGTGACTGATTGCTGCGCCGATGGCGGCCGCGTCATCACCTACAGCCGTGCCAACCACCGATGCCGGAGCTCCGATGGTCATCGCGTCGGCGTGCAGCTCGGAAACCGTGGCTCTCCAGTCGGCACCGAGGCGCGAGGCAAACCCGCCACTGAGGACGACGAGTTCGATGTCCAGCGTGGTGACCGCTGCGGTTATGACCCGGGACAACGCGGTGGTCGCCTCGTCAAGCAATCGCCGAGCCAACAAATCACCAGCTTCCAACGCCTCGATCCAGACCGTCGTGGTGATCCGTCGGTCACCGGCGCGATCGATCAGCATTGTCGATTCTCCATCGACGTGGTGAGCCCGGGCTCGGCGTTCGAGACCACTGCGCCCGAGATATGCCTCGAGATGCCCGTGGCCGCCACAGGAGCACCCGGGACCGACCCGTGGCATACCTGGGACCTCCATGTGCCCAAACTCGCCCGCTAGCCCATGTGGTCCGTGACGCAGTCGACCATCGAGCATCAGAGCTCCACCGACGCCCGTACCGACCGAGAGTTGCAACACGTTGCCGACGCCGCGAGCTCGACCCAGTTGGTGTTCGGCCACGAGGGCCATCGAGACATCGTTGGCCAGATGCACCCGTCGACCGCTTACGCCCGACAGTAACGAGCCGAAATCGACCGGCGACTCCCAGCCCACAAGGTTGACCGCCCGTTCCACGTTGGAACCAACGACCACCCCAGGCACACCAACTCCGACCGCCTCAACGCGGCGATCGGGGTCGAGCTTGGACAACAGGTTCGAGATCTGATCGGCTACTTCAGCCGGCCCAGATTTGTGGGTCTTGGCCGTAGCCCGATCAATAACTTTTTGTTGGCGATCGACCCGGACTGCCAGCACCTTGGTGCCCCCGAGATCGACGCCCAGAGACGACGCGGTTATGCCTCGTCCTCGGGATACCCGAGGTCCCACTCGACCACCAGGTTCTCACGTTCGCCGTCGCGGTTTACCCGCTCGCGATTCCGTCGAAACTGGGGGTCGTGGGGTGGGAGCAGCAGGAGGCGTGCCTCGAGACGCTCGCGAAAGCCATCGATCATAGCTTTGTCGCCATAGTCGGACCGGACTTCCCAATGGGGCGCAGTTGGGCCCAGGTAGACGATTTTCACGCCACCGGCCGGGGGCTGACGATCGACGCCAACGTCGCTCATTTGGGGACTCCTACACTGCCTGTTCAGACTTCAGGGAAACTGCAGTGTATCAAGCCCTAGTCCGATGAAACCATTGAGCTTGGCTCCGAGAGATCCACAGGAACCTCGGTGCGCTCGGTCTTCCGGGCGGCCTTTGCGGCGACGGCATTGCGGCGACGAATCATCCGACGGCGGGAGCGTTCAGATTCGCCACCCCAGACGCCGTGATCGATCTTGTTGGTAAGTGCGTACTCCAGGCAGTGCTCCTGCTTGGGGCATTGACGACAGATCCGCTGCGCTTTGATGACGCCAACGCCATCGTTGGGGAAAAAGATCGCAGGGTCTTCGTGGGCACACAATCCGTGTGCCATCCAGTTGGTGTCCATAGGGACCTCCCTCAAAAAACTGGCCTTTCTAGGAAAGGCTCTACGTATAAAACGATCACGAGGATGAGAAAGTTCCCGTAAAGCCGGCTTCTTCGAAAAACTTAGGTCGAATCACCGAACCGGACAGCCGAAAATGGCCAAATTCGGGTTCTGTCGTCAAACTGAAGCGCAATCGACGCCCAATCGACAACCAATGGTCACGAATCGGTAACAAAGGGCGAAAACCCGCCCCCACCGGCCAGGTGGCTAGCCGATACCCATTTTGTTGAGAGCGTTGCGACTGACGTTCTGAAGTCGATCGTAGGCGCTCACATCGACCTCGGGGAGGCCGTTGGCGAGCATCGCTACCGAGGCAGCGGACTCATGGGCTCCGACCACGGTAAAGGTCACGCCATCTCGATCGACGACGAGCGTATCGAACTCGCCCTCGGTGAGGTGCCAGGCGTCATCGCCACTCATCTTCATGCTTTCTGAAGGTGGCATCTCATCGGCCTTGACGTAGCCCTCTTGGCGGAACAACGAGATGATGTTGCCCTGGCTGTCGCTGTACACAACCTGATACACCGAGTCGGCGTCGCTGGTACTGCCCTCATAGGCAGCGACCATGTCGAGGCCCATGTCGCCCGAAGGCGGAGCGATGGTCTTGAGGTCTTCCATGGAGATCGCACGGAACTGGTCGCTCTCGGCTCCGTTGCCCGACTGCATGGCCGCCAAGGCCTCGGCGTGTCGGCTCGACAGATCATCGAGGGCTGGAACTCGTTCGATAGCGGTGATACCTGATCCGAAACCAAGTACGAGAAGGAAGACCGCGGCCGCCGCCACGATGGAGGAGACTCGGGTACCAACCGAGCGTTTCTTTCGCTCAGCCTTTGCCGTGGCTTTGGTTCGGGCCGTCGACAAAGAGGCGACACCCGAAGGCAGAGTTGCCTCAGGATCGGCCGTGCCCCGTTCGAGCATGCCTTCGAGGAAGCCAGCGGGGGGCTCAACCTCGGGGAGGCTGCGCAGCGATGCTCGAACCGCGGTGAGCTGAGACAGCTCTTCGGCGAGCTCAGGAGAGTCGACCAGGGCGGACTCGACCTGGGCGCGCTCGTCAGGAGTTAGTTCGTTATCGAGGTACGCATCGAGCAATTCGTTGGTGTTCGTCATCAGTTGACCTCCTCGGCAAGAAGTGGGCGAAGTCGAGAGCGACCGCGATGTATCCGGCTACGGACCGTGCCGACGGGAACACCGAGTTGGTCCGAGATTTCTTCATAGGACAGGCCAACGATGTCGCAGAGTACGACCGCGGACCGGTAGTCCTCAGCGAGCGTCATCAGGGCGTCCTGTATGTGCTGCGGCAATTGCATCGCAGCAAGCTCATAATCGGCGCCGGGTGAACCTTCGATCACTCGATCGGGCTCGTCGGGCAGGGCCTCTTCGGGCCGGCGCTTCTTCTTGCGTACCCCGTCGAGAAAGACGTTGGTGGTGATGCGGCTTAGCCAGCCGTTGAGATTTCCGGGCTGGTATTTCACCAACCCTCGTTCTACTCGGAGCAACACTTCTTGTACCAGATCCTGTGAGTCGTCGTGATTGCCTGTGAGCCGGTACGCCACCGTGTAAAGGAATCGCCCATGGTCACGGGCGATTTCTTCCCACGTCGGAACCGACGCTTCAGTTTTCTGGTCTTCCATCTTCATACTGCGACTACCACGAATGCGTCGTCGTCGCTGAGAGAAATCAGATGGGGCGACCATCTACACAACGACACCGGGGCCACGAAAGGTTCCCAGAAATTTACGAGAACCTGCGAGCCGGTCTCAAGCCTCGGCTTCGTCTTCTTCTTCCATCCCCTGCTCAAGGCCATCCTTGAACTCTTTTTGGGCCTGACCGAGCGACTTCGCAAGCTTCGGCAGCTGTGAGCCGCCAAAAACCAGGAGAATGACGATCAGGATGATGATGAGTTCGGTGGTACCTAGGGATCCCATAGGTTACAGAGTAGCCAGAGATCGACTGATGTAGAAGGGCGAGCGACTGGTTCGTGAGACAAATGCTGGTAAATTCCCCGTGACCAGCGGGTTTCTCAGCTCAACTAGCTGTGCTGGGCGATGGCCACCGGCTCAGATGCGGCTGCCGCAGCCGCGCGTGCGAGAGCCCGTTGACG
>CAZGVQ010000140.1:0-8319 GCA_964529355.1 uncultured Acidimicrobiales bacterium | reverse complement strand
AGGAAGCGGTCATCACGTACTCGAGCGGGAACGCCCTCGCCCAGGACTACGCGAATCTCGAAGTCATCGTGGTCAACGATGGATCGAAGGACAACACCGCACAGGTGATGTTTGACGCCTACGACATGGAATTGGTCGAGGAGTCACCGCAATCGACGCCGATCGAGACCGAGGAGATCTTTGGCATCTACCGGTCGCGTCGAGACGAACGGCTGTGGTTCATCGACAAGGCACCCGCTGGCGCCAAGGCCGACAATGCGAACGTCGGAATCAATCTTGCCAGCCACCCCTGGGTGGTGATCATGGATGCCGACGAGTTCATGGAAACCGACGCCATCACCCGTTGCATGGTCGAGATCATGGCGGCGCCCGACGACGTCATCGGTGTCGGCACGACGTTGCTTCCGGCCAACGACATCGTGATCGACGGCTCGCACATCGTGCAACGAGAGGCATCCCGGAACTACTGGGTCGGGTGTCAACTCATCGAGTACCTGACCGCATTCATCATCTCGCGCCCCGGGATGGCCCACATGGGCGCGCTGCCCATCATCTCCGGAGGCTTTGGCCTCTATCGCCGCGAGGCGCTGCTCACGATCGGCGGCTACGACAAGCACCACATCGGCGAGGACATGGACCTGTGCATCCGTCTGCACCGCTACCACCTGGAACGCGACATCCCCTACCGCATCGTTCAGGCACCCGAGGCAATCATCTGGACCGAGTTCCCCGGCGACCGCAAGATCCTGAAGCGCCAACGGATGCGGTGGCACCGGGGACTACGCCAGATCGTCGGCGACAACGGCCAGTACATACCTCGCCGCAAGTACGGAAACTTCGGACGATTCGGCATCGGCACCCTCTACTTCTTCGAATGGTGGGGACCATTGATCGAGGGCGCCGGTTGGTTCGTGATGGGCGGGCTCCTGCTTCTTGGTTGGGTCAACCTGACCAACGCCATCGCAATGCTCGTTGCGACTCAGCTGATCGGCCAGGTCATCGCTGTGCTGTCGGTGGCCGTTGCGGTGAGCACCTTTGGCTTCTACAGCCAACCAAGTGACCTCAAACGAATGCTCTGGTGGGCAGTGTGCATGAACTGGGGCTTCCGACAGCAGAGCCTGTGGTGGCGGCTGCGCTCAATCCTTCCCGGCGACACCAGTTGGGGCGAAATGCCCCGCGCCGGCTTCAAGACCGCGAACTCAACATGACCCGCCCACCCATTTCTCCGGTCTCTCAGGTGTCTCGTCACCGTTTCGGGCGACTGCTCGTCGCTGTCCTGTGCGCGCTCGTCCTCGCGTCGTCAGTCGATGCCACCAGCGCCTTCGCTCAGGACGAGCCAGGCATCAACACCCCGCAGGTCAGCACCGACACCGGTGCCACCTTCGGCACGGACCCCGTCGCAGAGACCGACACCGTCGCCGAAACCGACGAAGACGCCGATGAGGCCGACGAGGCGCTCCTGTCTGGGGACGATGCGCCGCTCGAGTTCACCCTCGACACCGCACAGCTCGGACTTGGTCGCAACATCCGCCTGGCCCGGCCCGCCGGACGAACCAGTTTCACCGTGCCGACCCCACCTGGACTGCTACTCACCCAGCTCGACACCACAATCGCCGTGCCATCGAGTGTGCACCAGGCGTTTGTGAGCATCGCCGTAAATGGCGAGGTCATCTTCGAGGACCTCATCGACGGCGGAAACCAGCAAACCATTTCATCGCAGATCACACCGGTCAGTGGCGACGCCCTGGTCGAGATCCTCGCCGAGGAGTACGCCGGCGGCCAGTGCACCTCGCCGGTGGTCGAACCAACCGCGGCCGAGCTCATAACCCCGCTGTTCACCTTCCGGGCCCAGCCGTCGCTGCCCGATACCGTGGCCGACTTTCTGCCTCAGGTGGTCGAAACCTTCGAGATCTTTGTCGATCCGGATCGACCAGCCCACATCGATGAGGTAGCGCTGTTGCTGGCCACAAACCTCACCACGCAGTTCCCGACCACACCGGCATTTCGGGTTTCCGAGGTCAGCGACAACCTCTGGTCCCAGATCGACGATGATCCCTTCACCCGCAGCATCGTGGTGCGTGACTCGGCGACCGGGCGGGTCGAGGTCCGCAACAACGGCGAACTCGCATATCTCCAGCTCTCGGGCCCCGAAGGGCTCCTGAGCGACATCGCCAGTTCCATCAACTCTCCGGAAATTCGTCTCATCAGCAGCGACGATGTCGACACGCTCGGCGAGCGTTCGATCATGGTTGAGGATCTCGAACAGCGACGCACCCTCCGCGAGGCTGGCGTACGAAACCTCGAGGCCTCAGATGCGCTCCGCCTTCAGCTGGTTCTTCCGCTTCCCCAGGCCCGCTTCGGGCAACCGGTCAACCGGATTCGCGTACGACTGGGCGGAGTCCTCCTCGCCGCCACTGCCGCCGAGGTCGAGCCGGTTGTAACGCTGTGGGTCAACGACGATCTGCTGACCACCGTCGAACTCGATAACGCCGGACGTTTCGATACCGAATTTGAGATCGTCGGTACCGACCTGGCACGAGAGAACATCGTGTTGGTCCGGTCCGAGCTACCGATCGAATGCGGCTTTGGTCTCCCAACCCACGAACTTCAGCTCGACGCCAGCTCCTGGGTCGAGGTCGATTACGGCCAGTCGCTGCCGGTCTCACTCGACCGCTTCCCCCAGAGCTTTCTTCAGGGGTTCAACATCCGACCCGGACAATCGACCGCTGACCTGCAGGTCACCGCCAACCTGCTCGCCGTGATGCAGTCGGCGAGCCCCATCATCCTCGAGCCCGAAATCGCCAGCTGGGACGAAGTGGTTTCGGGATCGCTTCCCGGCATCATCGTCGGCGGCTCACCAGAAGAACTCAGCGACCTGAACATTCCCATCAGCGCGACCGGCGGGAGCGTCGATGTTGACGGGGTCGAGTTCGTTTCCGAGGATGGGTACGACGAGATCGCCGTGCTTCAAGCCATCGTTGGTCCCAATGGTCAGGACCTTCTCCATCTCCAGCTGGCCCTTGCCGCCGGCAAACAGGCCTCAGCCGAAGAGCTGAGCGGCCTTCTCAACGATCGAGGTTGGGGTCAGTTCACCGGACGAGCGTTTGCCGTGAACGAGGGAAACAACGTGCGGGTTCCGGCCGACGAGAACACCAGCGACCTTGCACTGCCCACCCTCACCACCGAGCCGCCGGCACCTACCCGACAATTGTTCGGCTTCGGTATCCTGCTCGCGGTCATCTTCGCCGGGCTCCTGTTTGCAGGACGATCGATGATGGCGAAGGCACGCGGCCGCACCAGAAACCCCGTCGGCGGCAACTAGCGGATCAGCGGCCCTTCAGACGTGCTTCAGGGCCGCCACAAGTCGCGGAACGCTCGGGGCAACAACTCGGCGCCGAAGGCGGTAAGCCGATCCTCGTCATCGAGAACTCCAGCCAGGCTCCACGCGTGCAGCGTGAGCTCAAAGGACCACGCGACGTAGGTCGCGTCGGCCTTTGGGATCGTGGTGGTGATCTCCGGGCATCGGTTGATGGCTTTCACCATCGCCGAAGGTGTTACCACGGTGCCTGCACCGGCCCGAACCAAACCGATGATGGCGCCGAGCCAGTCTGCCCACTCGAGGTGAAGGATCGCCTCGCGCTCCTCCGGTCCGAACTGATCGAGGTTTGCTGACCGGCCGTAGGCCGAGACGAAGCGCAGGACGTACTCGGTAGCCGGTTCGTCTCCGTCAAGGCCCGCAGCGGCCTGGACGACAGCCACGTCGGTGGTTCGACCAGCCTGCTCTGCCGTGCGGAGCCGATCGGCGACCGCTTCGATCTGGGCGCCCGACGGACCGTTCGACGCGAGCTGCTTGCTAAGGGCCACTTCGAGCAACTCAACCGCGGCGGCATCGGCTTCGTGGTGGTCATCGACAACCGGTTCAACCTGAAGGTCGGTTTCCAGAGCCTCGGCGGACCCGTCATCGGCGGGCATGACAGCCGACTGTCCCGCTCCGAGGGTCTCGAGCCGCCGACGGGCAACCAGGCGGTTCAGCGCGATTGACGGGGTGGCCAGGTCGGCCCGCTCGAGCGCGGTGAACAGGGTGGGTCCAAGCCCATCGAGATCCACCGGAACGAGTTCGATGGCCGGATCGTCAAACTCTTCCTCGAACAGCCCGTCAGGCGCGAAAAAGAGATCGCTGATCACACCCTCGCCATCGTCGGACTCGAGAAGGTCGGCAAGCATCAGATGGCGGTCGCTGGCGGAATGGGCGAAGCGGACGATGAACGAGCTTCGAACGCCATCGATCTCAACAGCCACCGCATCGACGGGCCTCGCGGTGCCCAGACGACCAGCCCATTCGGGTTCGAGTAGCTCGGCGGGTGAGCAGATGCGCTGGGCGCTCTCGGACACCGGGACATCAGCAACCACCGATATCGTCGCAGCCAACAGGCGCGCAACGCCGTTTGGTTCATCGGCCAGCTCATCGAGCAGCGACTCGATTTCCGCTGGAAGAAGGTCGGCGAGCAAACCCGACACCCACAGCTCCGCGCGGGCCGGGTCGAGCGTCAAGAGCTCCTCGGCATCGACCAACACCTGGTGCGGCCGCTTTGCATCGTCGGTGTCGCTCACGGCGCAACACACTAGCCCCACGCCTACGCGGTGGTCGGGCCGCAGGCGTTAACGTGGCCCCGTGCCAGAGCTGCCCGAAGTCGAGACGGTTCGCCGAGCGCTCGCTCCCGACCTCCAGGGCATGCACGTTGCGGCAGCTTGGAGCCACCCTTCGGGCAAATTCACACCCGCGCTCGATGTGCTTGGAGCCACCTTTGGCGAGGTCCGGCGGCGCGGGAAGTACCTCCTGATCGAAACCGACGACCAAACCGAACTTGTCGTCCATCTTGGAATGACCGGCCAGCTCCTCTTGTCGCCGGCACTCCTCGACGCTCAGTCTCCCGGCACCGACCCGTATGTTCGCGCCCGATGGACCCTTGAAGCTCCCGAGGGAGGACCGAACCGGGAGCTGTTGTTTCGCGATGTTCGGCGGTTTGGGCGACTCCGCGTGGTGCCAACAGGCGAATACGCATCGATCGCCACCTTGGAGAACCTCGGGCCCGAGCCATTCGGTGCCGAGTTCGACGGCGATGATTTCTACCGGGCGCTCAAAGCCAGCAGCCGACGAATAAAGACCCAGCTGCTAAGTCAGCGCCCGGTCGCTGGCGTGGGCAACATCTACGCCGACGAAGCACTGTGGATCGCCGAGATTGCCCCCGGTGCCCGATCGCTCTCGAGGGCCCGCTCTCATCGCCTTCGCGATGCCATCGAGGAGGTTATGACCCAGGGCGTAGCAAACGGCGGCACCACACTGCGCGACTACCGGACCCCCGACGGCGGCGAAGGCGAGAACCAACACCATTTACGGTGCTACGGCCGGTACGGCGAGCCGTGCGAACGCTGCGGCGACGTCCTGGTGAAACGCACCTACGATGCCCGGACCACCACGCTGTGTCCGACCTGCCAATCTCGCTAGGTCTGCTCGCTAGGTCTGCTCGCTAGGTCTGCCCGATAGGTCTACTCGGTCAGGGACGACGCCTACGTCAAGCTTTTCATAGGCATTCATGTAGTATCAGGCCTTCATGAGCATTTGGCGCAACCCAGAAAGCGACTTCTCGGCGGTGATGGCACCTGTACTCGCCACACTGCCGCCACCGCCACCACCGCCTCGCCGCGCAGCAGATTCCACCTCGCGGGTTGCGTCATCGGCGGTCGCCTCGGACGCCGGCGGGCCCGGCCCGGCCGTCCGCAACGATTCCGTCATCGCCACGCTCGCGCTCGACCAGGTCGTCGACGCTCACCAACGAGCCTTTGACCTGGCGCTCGACGCGGTCAGCGAGGGCGCCAACGTCGTTCACCTCCGGGCCGACCCGGGCTGGCAGGCGATTTCGTTCGCCGACGACGGTACGCACGACCTCACCGGCGCGGTTACCTCGATTCCGACGGCTGCGGGACGGCTCATACGGGTCGACATCGGAGGACTCGATCGGCTGCAGGTGGCCGACGTCATCGCGAGTCTCCGGCCCGTGGCCGACCAGATCTACCTCAGCGGCCCCGGTATCGCCCTGTCGCAGCTCAGTCTCGAGTTTGCGACGCTGGCCGATGTAGCCATCACCATCGGCGGAACCGACGCTGAGCGCACCCATCTTTCGTCCATCCTGCACCAACTGGGCGTAGCGCATCGCCGTGAACCCGCGGTCTCCCAAACTTCGCCGTCTCAAAGTTCGCTGCCCCCACCGCCAGATTCCGCCAGGCGCATAAAACCTCCGGGCCGGATCTAACACGCACCGGCCGATTCGGCGCACGCGAGGCGCGAGTCGCCAACCACCCTCTAGGTTGGAGTCGTGACTGATCCGGGAGACAGAGGCGGCGGACCAAACGGTCGCGAATCACCGGACCTGAGCAAGTTGACCGAACGCCTCGACTTCGATGCCCTGGCGGCTGCGAACCGGCGCGACACCTGGTTTCTCATGTTGGGCTTTTTCGCGCTGCTCGCCATCATTTCGGTCACCGTGTCCACCGTCCTCCAAGCCGGGCTCATCGGGGTCATCGTCGCGTTGGCGTTCTCCGGCGGTTCGTCGTTTGTCGGATACAGCCAGTCAGACACACTGGCCATCAAGAGCACCGGCGCGGTTCCGGCCTCGCAGGCCGAATACGGCCAGCTGCACAACATCGTCGAGGCGTTGTCGATTGCCTCGGGAATCCCCAAACCCCGTGTCTACGTGGTGCACGACGAATCACCTAACGCGTTCGCGACCGGCAAGAACCCCGAAAATGCCGCCGTGGCCGCCACCACGGGACTGCTGGAGAAGATGAACCGTGACGAACTCGAAGGGGTCATGGCCCACGAGCTCGCGCATATTCGCAACCTGGACATCCGCGTGATGACCGTCGCCGTCGCGACCGCCGGCACCATCGCAATCATCGTCGACCTGTTCTGGAGGCTCCTCTACTTTGGAGGAGGCCGCGGGCGCGGACGGAACGACGACAACAACCCGCTTGCCATTGTGGGACTCGTGGTCGTGGCGGTCCTCGCCCCCATCGCTGCCGCCATGCTCAAGGCCGCCGTCAGTCGCCGACGCGAAGCGTTGGCCGACGCAACTGCGGTCGCGATCACGCGCTACCCAGCGGGCCTTCGGATGGCCCTCGAAAAGCTCGATGCCGACCGCACCGTCGTCCGCCGAACCTCGCATGCCACGTCGCATCTGTGGATCGAGACCCCCGATGAACACCGGAGTGGCGTCAAGGGGAAGCGCTTTAACGACATGTTCGACACACATCCGCCGCTCTCCAAACGCATCAATACCCTGCGAGCCATCGAAGGACTTCCCCCGTATCAGGGGCCGGCCTAGCACCGGTCAGCTGGGTGCACAGGAATCGCGTGGGTTTCATGGTTGGCTGGAGAAATGCCGATACAACAAAGGTGCAGATCCTCATGCGCCTAGGCGCGCTCCGAAACGCAGGCGTTCGTGCCCGTCGGGCCGTCGGAGCACTCCTCGTGTTGGTGCTGCTGGTCGGCACGCCGCTCACCGCTCAGGCCCAAGACACCACACAGGCCGAGCAGGACGGCGATACGCCCGCCAGCGAACTCTCGGACCTCGAGAGGTTGCGTGAACGACGGGCGTCGCTGCCCGACGACATCGCCGCAGCCCAGGATTTGTTGACCACCTCTGAGGCGACCGTCGAGGAGCTCTCGGCGGGCGTCGCATCGACCGAACTGCAGCTTGAACTGCTGCTCGACGACCTGACCCGGGCGGTCGAAGAACGCGACGATCCACAACGAATTCAGCAACAGGCCGCGATCGCACGATTTGTCGAAGGTGGCGAGCCCAGCGAAGAGCTGCTGAGCGAGATCGACAGCATCGATGTCGACGTCGAAACCCAGAATCGACAGCAGCTCTACAGCGTGGTCGTGGAAGACGCTGGCAACGACGTCGAACGAGCGCGCCAGCGACTACGAGACCTGGGCGACGCGGTCGATGAGCTCCGAAACAGCCAGCGGGCCCGCTTTTCTCGGCTCGACGGCGCCCGCAGCGACCGGGCATCGGCCGCCGCACAGCTCAGCGTCCTCAACGAAGACGCCGAAATCATCGATCAGCGCATCGATTGGCTCGAATCTCTCGCATCGCGATGGGTGCTCACCGGACTGGGTGGCCCCACGATCGAGCGACCAGCGTTGGCGGTGAAGATCGACAACGTCGATGCCGCACGACCTCAGACGGGAATCAACCAGGCCGACATCGTCTTTGAAGAACTGGTCGAAGACGGCCGCACCCGACTGGTCGCCAT
>CAZGVQ010000139.1:0-8323 GCA_964529355.1 uncultured Acidimicrobiales bacterium | reverse complement strand
GAACCGGGGCTCGGTGTTCTCTTTCGGCCTCGGCCGCGGCCAGGTCATTCCGGGTTGGGACCAGGGTGTCGAAGGTATGAAGGTCGGCGGCCGGCGCCAGCTCACCATCCCGCCGGGCATGGCCTACGGACCTCAGGGCGCCGGCGGCGTCATCGGCCCGAACGAGACATTGATCTTCGTGGTCGACCTTCGCGGCATCGGCTAGCTCGCCGCCGAGCCGCGGCGCTCAGGCTGGCGGTTTGGCCAGATCTTCGACGACCTCAGCATAAGGGTGCATGGCCAGCGTCTTGGGCGGCACCAGAAACTTCCGGTCCCGGCTTCCGCCTCCGATGATCACCTGATCGCACGCCATCACCCGCGCATCGATCCAGAGTGGCAGGGGAGCGGAGATGCCGAAGGGCGTGACACCACCGATCTGCATGCCCGTCATCTCGATGGTCTGCTCGGCCGTGGCGAACGAGACCTTGCGCGCGCCCAGCTTCTTGCGCACCACCTTGTTCACATCGAGTCGGGTGTGGGCCAGCACCAGGCAAACGGCAAAGTCGGGCGGTTCGGTCTTGCTGGCCACCACGATGGCGTTGGCCGACGCTTCGGGCGAGTAACCATAGGCCTCGCAGAACGCTGCGGTGTCGGCAAGCTCCGGATCGCACGTCACGATCTCATATGCCGCGCCCAGCGCATCGAGCTGGTCGACCACGGCATCGGGGTGTGCATCAGCGTTGTCAGCCATCGGGCAATCGTAGTGCCCAGGTGCGGGGCCGCCCGGCCCAGCGTGAAAGACTGGACGAATGTCCAGGATCACGCTCAGCCCCCGTATCCGAAGGTCTCCCTTCTATGAGTCGGCAGTCGCCGCTGGCCTGAGCGATGTGTCGGTCTACAACAAGATGATCATGCCAACCTCATACGGCGACCGGAAGGCCGAGTACGACCGGCTTCTCAACGCCGTGGCGATCTGGGACGTCGGCGTCGAACGCCAGGTGGAGATCGTCGGCCCGGACGCCGATGCTTGTGTCCAGTACCTCAGTGCCCGCGACCTTTCGAAGATGAAGGAGGGGCAGGGCAAGTACGTTGCCATGTGCGATCACGAGGGGCGAATCCTCAACGACCCCGTGCTGATGAAGCTCTCTGGCGGCCGCTACTGGTTCTCGCTTGCCGATCACGACATGTTGTTGTGGTGCAAAGCGGTGGCAGCCGAAAGGGGATACGACGTGCGGGTCCACGAGCCCGATGTCTCTCCGCTCGCTGTTCAGGGTCCCAAGGCCGAGGACCTTATCGCCGAGCTGTTTGGCGATCACGTACGCGAGTTGCGGTACTTCTGGTTTCTCGAAACCGACCTCGACGGAATTCCCCTGGTGCTCTCGCGATCCGGCTGGAGCAAACAGGGCGGGTTTGAGCTGTTTCTGCAGGACGGCAGCCGCGGCACCGAACTGTGGGACACGGTTGTGGCGGCCGGAGAGAAATACGGCATCGGCCCGGGCGCCCCGAACCATGTCGAACGGGTCGAGAGCGGCCTCCTGTCGTGGGGCGGCGACCACACCTATGACTCCAACCCCTTTGAGGTCGGCATGGGTCGCTTCACCAATGTGGATATCGAGCCGGACTTCATCGGGAAGGCCGCGTTGCAACGGGTCCTGGCCGAGGGGATCGAGCGGCTCTTTGTCGGCGTGATCGTCGATACCGATGCTGCCGACGCCTGGCCGCTGCCGGAGAGAACGCCGATACTTCTCGATGGAGAGCAGGTGGGAACGCTGGCGGCCATCGTGTTCTCGCACCGAATGGAAAAAACCATCGGACTCGCCCAGATCAAGCGTGAGGTGGTCGAAGCCGGAAAGACCGTCGACGTCACGGGCCCCAGTGGCACCAGCCCCGCAGAGATCGTCGAACTGCCGTTTCTGTAGCGTTCCCTGGGCATGTAGCCCAGTGGGTCTCGGGCTCCGAGCTGGCGCTCTCCGCCCTCCCGGCGTTGGGCACTTGTTGGCGCGGTAGGTTTTGGCGTGCTTTCTTTCGCTGAGCTTCGTGAGGGCCTTGAAGCTGCTGCTGTCCCGGCCGACGCGGCGTCGATGGCTGCGTACATGAAGGACCGTTTCGTGTTTCTTGGCGTCAAGACTCCTGTTCGACGCGAGGTGGCGAAGGACTTCATCGCCGCGGGAAAGACGATGGCGCCATCCGAGATCATCGATGTGGTCGACGAGTGCTGGGAGCAACCCGAGCGAGAGTTTCACTATGTCGGCGCCGACTTTCTGCGCCGCTGGGAGGCCGGTCTGGATGCAGGGCACATCGACGACCTCGAGCGTTACATCAGCACCCAGTCCTGGTGGGACACGGTCGATAACCTCGCCACGAACGTGGTTGGCCCGCTCGTGCGACGGCATCCCGAACTCACGGCGGTCATGGACCAGTTCATCGACGACCCCGACTTCTGGATTGCTCGCACCGCCATCCTGTACCAGCTCAAATACAAGGACGGAGTCGACGAAGAACGGCTGTTCGCCTATGCCGCCATGCGCGCCGGCGATACGGAGTTCTTCATCCGCAAGGCAATCGGTTGGGCGCTGCGTCAACACAGCCGAACCAATCCCGAAGCGGTCAACGCGTTTGTGAAGGCCCACGAGCACGAGCTCTCGGGACTCTCAAAACGCGAGGCGCTGCGCCTGCTCTAGGGATCGTGGGACGCGACGGCGTCTCTGGTGACCGGCAGAGCTTTGCCTCATGGTTGTCGGTGGGTCATTCTTCCGCGGTGGATCTCACCTACTTCACCGACCTGATCACTTCGATTGAGCCGGTCGATGGCGACGCAGCGCAGGCCGCGATGGCTCATCATCTCCAGCTCACCAAGCCTCCCGGGTCTCTCGGGCAGCTCGAGGACCTTGGCGTGCAGCTGTCGGCAATCGGCGGAAGCCCTGTGCCACCCGCTCCTGAACCGGCTGCCATTGCGGTATTCGCCGGCGACCACGGAGTCCTGGCCGAAGGTGTGAGCCCCTGGCCGCAGGAGGTCACCACGCAGATGGTGATGAACTTCTGTGCGGGTGGCGCAGCCATCAACGCGATAGCCGAGGCCAACGACATCCGGGTGAAGGTGGTAAATGCCGGTGTTGCAGGCGACCTTCCCGACCACCCGAACCTGCTCAACAAGCCGATCCGCAAGGGAACAGCCAACCTTCTCACCGAACCGGCCATGACCCGCGATGATGCGGTCAACGCAATCCTTCTTGGAGCTGGTGTGGCAGCCGAGCTGATCGACGACGGCGCTCGGTGCCTGCTCACCGGCGACATGGGAATCGGCAACACCACCCCGTCGGCCACGATCATCGCCGCGCTCACCAACAGTGCAGCTGCCGAGATCACCGGTCGAGGTACCGGTATCGACGACGCGACGCTCGCCCTGAAGACCCGGGTTGTCAACGACGCGTTGGCTCGGGTCAGCCATGTCGAGAACCTCACCGCGGTCGACCTGTTGGCCGAAGTGGGCGGCCTCGAGATAGCGGCACTGTGCGGCTTCTGCCTGGGTGCAGCTGCCAACAAGGTGCCGCTCATCGTCGATGGTGTGATCGCCCTTGCCGGTGCGCTGACGGCCGTCACGCTGGCGCCAAACGTTCTGGGCTATCTCATCGCCGGTCATCGATCCGTCGAGCCGGCGGCGTCGGCAGCGCTTCATCGCATGGGCCTTGACCCACTCATCGATCTCCACCTGCGCTTGGGCGAAGGCTCGGGGGCGGCGCTCGCGTATCCGCTCGTGCGCGCTGCGGCCAAGGTCATGAGCGATATGGCCACCTTCGAGAGCGCCGGTATCGACGGTTCAGAACCCGGTGAGTGACGACCGGGTCCCGGGTCCCGTGGCCCACGGCGGCGATGCCAAGGCCGTCGCCGATGCGCTGGGGCTCGACGTAACGGAAGTTCTCGATCTCAGCGCCAGCCTGAACCCCTTCGCCCCCGACGTCGTAGGGCTGGCCTCGAAGTATCTCGGCGCGTTGGTGGCCTATCCCGACGACTCCGCCGCCACGGCAGCCCTGGCTGTCGCCATCGATGTACATCCCGACCGACTCGTGCTCACCAACGGCGGGGCCGAGGCCATCGCGCTGGTAGCCGGTCTCCTCGAGACAGGATCGATCGTCGAACCGGAGTTCTCGCTGTACCGGCGTCATCTCGAGAGCGTTGATGCCGGCGCTGGTCGGTGGCGTTCGAATCCCTCGAACCCCCTGGGCATGCTGGCCGACGCATCCGAGGAAGCGGCGGTGTGGGACGAAGCCTTCTACCCCTTGGCCACCGGCACCTGGACACGAGGCGATGACGCCGCCTGGCGGTTGGGTTCGCTCACCAAACTGTGGGCCTGCGCCGGGCTTCGGTTGGGCTTTGTCATCGCCCCCGATCGCGATGCAGCCGAGGCAATACGACGGCGACGACCGCGTTGGTCGGTGAACGGCCTGGCCCTCGCACTGGTGCCCGAACTCCTGGCCCAAACCCACCTGCCGACCTGGGCCGACCAGATCGCGGACCTGCGCGGCACGTTTGCCGACGAGCTTCGCGAGCACGGGATCACGGTCGAGGAGTCCGCAGCAAACTGGGTCGTGTTGCGCGAGGTAGGCGATCTTCGAAGCGCACTCGCACCCGCGGGATTCCTGGTGCGCGATTGCACCAACTTCGGCCTACCCGGGACCGTTCGAGTTGCGCTGCCGGATCCGACCCGG
Source organism: uncultured Acidimicrobiales bacterium (assembly GCA_964529355.1). Lineage (GTDB taxonomy): Bacteria > Actinomycetota > Acidimicrobiia > Acidimicrobiales > SHLQ01 > CALLQB01. The sequence goes on along the minus strand of CAZGVQ010000139.1, from coordinate 3,638 downwards.
CTTCGCGAGGTCGTTTCGGTCATCGCGACGCACGCCCCGTAGAGTTGGGGGCAATGCAGACACGTGAGGACCGCCCTAGATGAGCACGCCCGAGCTTGACCCGAACACTCCGGTCATCGTCGGAGTCGGGCAGATCAAACAACAGCTGACCGACAACTATGAGACCGCCCGGGAACAGGTGGAGCTCATGGAAGATGCGGTTCGAGCTGCCGCTGCGGATTGTTCGGCCGAGGGTGACGCTGGCGCGGTGCTGTCCAGCATTGACCGAATCGGTGTGGTTGGTGGACTGTGGGGCTACAAGGATCCGGGTCGTCAGGTGGCCGATGTGGTCGGATCGCCCCAGGCCGAATCGTTGCTCACGTACTTCGGCGGCAATATGCCCCAAGCCCTGGTGGCCGCCTATTGCCGAGCGGTGCAGGCCGGCGAGTGCGACCTTGCCGTCGCACTGGGTGGCGAGACCGTCTACAGCCGCAAGAAGATCAAAGCGGCCGGTGGAACCCCGCCATGCACCCAGCCCGACGACATGGCCGATGCTGCTCGATTCGGATCCGACCTTGCGATGAGCACTGAGCACGAACGCTCGCTCGGGCTCGATCGACCCCCGGTGGTCTATGCGATGTTCGAGTCGGCGATTCGGGCCGAGGCCGGCCGTGAGGTCGACGAGCACCTGGGGACGATTTCGGAACTGTGGGAAGGCTTCAACCGCGTCGCCGTGGAGAATCCGATTGCCTGGACCCGAACACCGATGTCGTCGGCGCAGATTCGTACCGCAGCCCCATCGAACCGGATGGTCAACTGGCCCTACACCAAGGCGATGAACGCGAATCCCAACGTCGACCAGGCAGCTGCGGTGATCGTGTGCTCGGTCGCCAAGGCTGCTGAACTCGGGATCCCACAGAGCCAGTGGGTGTTTCCTCACTCGGCCACCGAGGCCCACGCCACGATGCTGTTCAGCGAGCGCGAGAACTACCACGGCAACCCGGCAATCCGTATCGCTGGAAACAAGGCACTCGAGCTGGCCGACGCGACGATCGCCGATGTCGCACATTTCGACCTCTACTCGTGTTTTCCCTCGGTGGTGCAGATCACGGTTGCCGAGTTGGAGATACCCGACGACCGGACGCTCACGAGCACGGGGGGCCTCGGCTTTCACGGCGGGCCGCTCAACAACTACGTAATGCACGGCATTGCCAGCCTCGTCGAGAAGCTCCGGGCCAATCCGGGCGATCTGGGCATGGTGCATGCCAACGGCGGGTATGCCACCAAGCACGCCTTCGGCGTGTACAGCACCACCCCGCCGACGAACCCGTTCGCGCATGCCGACGTGCAGGAACAGGTCGATGCCACACCCCGACGCGAGGTCGATACCGCACCCGATGGCACCGGCACCATCGAGGCATACGTGCTGCCCTGGGAGGGCGACGCTCCAGCCCGCGCCATCCTTACCGCCATCATGGAAGACGGTCGCCGAGCAATCGGGGTAACCGACGCACCCGATGTACTGCAATCAATGCTGACCGACGACTACGTAGGCCGACCCGTAACCCTCAAACCGGACGGCACCGCCACCATCCAGTAACTTCTAGGTGGGGATGTCGGGGCCGTTGGGGCGGCCGTCGATCATCTGATCGAGGTATTCGCTCATTCCCATCCCGACCTTGGTGACCCCGTCGTGCTCGCAGGTGAAGCTGGTCATGGCTTCGGTGATGCGGGTGAACAACTCGTCGCCGTCCGGTGTCTTTCGACGGTTGCGCAACGGGATGAGCGAGATCACTTCGCCGTCGATCTCGTACTCCTTGCCGGTCTCGGACTTTGCCCAGCATTTCATTGACGTCTGATGAAACAACTCGTCGTAGGTGGTCTCGACGGTGCAGTCGACGATCTTGTGGTACTCGTTGCCTTCGAGCACCATGCCCGACCGGCGCATCGTGGCCGGGTCGTCGCCGATGAGTGAGAGCATCAACGCGAAACCCTCGTCGAAGATCATCGGAAGCCAGCGGTAGGACGAGATCGCTTGCCAGTAGCGGGGGCCCCACGACTTATCGCGCAGGCCAAGCCCATCGATGGGAAAGGCCTCTTCGCCCACCACGATGGTGCCGGTTACCTTTGTGTGCTGTTCGTAGTGCGCCTTGGCAAAACTCTTGTCGTCAGGACCCGATTCGATTTCGGTTCCGTCCTCATACACCGGGCGGCCGCCATACATCGGTGAGACACCGGTGACATCAAGGCGCACCTCGCAGGACACCTGCGGGTTCTCTTTGAACGCCGCGCGCGGGTTGGTCATCTGGGCCGGGTCGTCGAGGAGCACCACGTTGCCTTCGTAGGTCACGCGAAGCGTCTCGAAAGGCTTCAGCACCTCGATGTGAAGACCGCCAGCCCGCATCTCTGTGTTGGTGTCGATCTTGGGGCGGCCAAACATGAACCCAACCCGGCCACCGGGAAGGTAAAGGCACACCGACATCTCGGCGTATCCCTCGTTCACGCGGTTTCCGAGCCGAAACCAGCCGCCGATCTGCTGTTCGAGATCGAAGCCGTTGAGGTACATCGACTCGTTGTAGTTGGTGGCCTCATCGGGGGTGTGGGGGTACTCGTCCTCAGGCTCGAGGACCGTGATGATCGCTTTCTTCTTGGGCTGGGAGTTGTCGCTCATGCTGGCTGAATCCGGTAGCGGACCGGAAGGGTCTTGTAGCCAAAGATAAAGCTCGATGCCGTATAGGTGGCGTCTCCCGCCGTCTCGAGCAGTTCTACTCGTTGCTGCATCTCACTCAGCAACGCTGCAATGCTGGCCCGTGCAAGGTGGGCGCCCAGGCAGTAATGCTCGGCCCAACCGAACCCGAGATGACGGTTGGGCGAGCGGGTGATGTCGAATCGATACGGGTCGTCAAAGACCCGTTCGTCGCGGTTGGCCGCATTGTAGAAAAGGACAAGAGCATCGCCTTCCGGAATCGTGACATCGCCGAACTCTTCGTCGGTCAGGGTGATGTCACGAAGCGCTGTGCGTTTCATGTAGTTCACGGGAGCTGTCCAGCGAACGACTTCTTCAACCGCTGTGTCGATGATGTCGGGTCCGCCGCTGGTGAGGGCCTCGAGTTGGTCGGGGTGTTCGAGAAACGCGCCAATCGCGCCAGCCAGTGAGTGTCGTGTGGTGTCGTGGCCGGCGTTGAACACGATGAGGTAATAGCCGAGGGTCTCCACGAGTCCAAGCGGTTCGCCGTCGGGCAAGGTGGCGTTGGCCAGCATCGAGGCGAGGTCGTCACGTGGGTTGGCCCGCCGGTCTTCGATGATGGTGTTGAACATCTCATAGAACTCGGCACCGAGTTCGGCGCTTACCGTTGACCGATCCTCGGTCTCACGCTGATAATCGGGGTCATCGCCGGCCAGCAGTTGCTGGGTCAGCTCGAGTAGTCGGTCTTCCAGGTCGGCGGAGATGCCCAGGATTGTGCCCAGGACACGGAGCGGATGACGTTGGGCGACCTGGGAGACAAAGTCGGCCTCGCCCTCGGTGCCGAGCGCATCGATAACGCCGCGAGCCGACTCCTTGACGATCTCGTCGAGGCGTTCGATGCCCCGGGGGGTGAAGAACCCGCTGGCCACCTTGCGGAACATGCGGTGCTCGGGCGGGTCCATGGCGATGACGG
>CAZGVQ010000138.1:0-8347 GCA_964529355.1 uncultured Acidimicrobiales bacterium | reverse complement strand
TCGTGATCCACGAATGCGGGTGGTCAGTGTCGCCTATGTTGCGATCGTCGCGGATCCGCCCACGCCGGATCTCGAAGACGCATCGTGGCTGCCCGTCGGCTCGCTGGTCGACGGCGCGTTGGCTTTCGACCACGGCGAAATTCTCCAGGTTGGGGTAGAACGGGCGCGTTCGAAGCTGGAATACAGCACCCTCGCCACGTCGTTCTGTCGCCCCGAGTTCACCGTGGCCGAGTTGCGAGCGGTGTATGAGGCCGCATGGGGGCAGCGTCTGGACCCGGCCAACTTTCACCGCAAGGTGATGGCTTCAGATGGCTTTGTCATCGCCACGGGTCGTACCGAGTCGGCGGGGCCGGGGCGTCCGGCCGGCACTTTTGTTGCGGGTCCGGCGGAGGCGCTTTCGCCGCCGATCAGCCGATCGTGAAAGAAATGCTAAAAAAAGTACGCAAGGTGGTTGCACTTATTATGAATCTGTGTATGATGTGAATTGCAAAGTAAAGTACGCATTTCGCAAGACATCAACAAGACCAACAAGACCAACAAGAAGAGAGCAACCCACCATGGCGACCCAATTGAAGAACCTCACCGACCAAATCGAAGATCTCGAGTTCAACAAGATCGTCGGCACCGTCCGGAGCCGTATCGTCGACACCAACGAGTACGTAGCCGACGCGGTCTCGCCCTACATCACCCAGATCAGCGATCAGGTGACCGAGCAGTTCAACAAGGCAACCGACGCCATTGAAGTTCCGGCCTTTGTATCCGGCACCGTTGAGGCAAACCGCAAGTTCGTCAGCGAGCTCGTCGACGCCTGGACTCCGGCAGCCGAAGCTCCGGCTCCCAAGAAGACCGCGGCGAAGGCCAAGAAGACCGCCACCAAGACAGCCAAGAAGACCACCACCAAGGCATCGGCCAAGAAGTAACGTTCCCGCGATGGCGAAATCTTCGTCCCAGCCAAGCTCAGGCGACCGAGAAGATCTCGGTCGCCTTGGCGCGTTCATCCGCAGTCAACGTCGCTTGGCCGAGCTGTCGCAACGTGAGCTGGCGCGCCTCACCGACCTAAGCGACCCCTATGTGAGCCAACTCGAACGCGGCCTGCATGAGCCATCGGTACGAGTCCTGAAGTCTCTGGCCCGCGCGCTCGACGTGCAGGCCGAAACCCTCCTGTCGTATGTGGGAATCGGCGACGATGGCGGCCGAGAGGCTCCTGACGTTACCGAGGCAATCATGGCCGATACCCAACTGACCGACGCCCAGAAAACCGCGCTCCTCGAGGTGTACAAGAGTTTTCTCGGCTAGCGCTAGTACGGCCGGTCGCCCTCGATGGTTACCCGCTCGACGACCCTGGTCTCCGGCCAAAAGTCGTTGGTGGCGTAGTGCTGTACCGCCCGGTTGTCCCACATCGCGAACGAGTCTTCCTGCCAGCGGAACCGGCACTGCACACTCGGGTCCATGATGGCCCGCTCAAGACGTTTCACGACTCTGGTGGTCTCGTCGGACGAGAGACCTTCGATGGAGTCGACGAAGGACGTGTTGGTGTAGATCAGCTTGGCGCCGGTGTCGGGATGGGTGCGGATCACCGGGTGGCGAGCCGGCGGATACTTCTCGCGCATTTCCTCCTTCTTGCTCTCGGGCACCGTGGCGCCGAAGGTCGCCGAGTAGTCGTGCACGGCCACCAACCCATCTACCCGTTCCTTCCACTCGTCTTCGAGGCGGTCATAGGCCGCAGCGGAGTCAGCAAAGACCGTGTCGCCGCCGACGTCGGGTATCCGAACGCCACGAAGGATCGAGCCGTAGGAAGGTTTCTCGCGCCAGGTGACATCGCTGTGCCAGTTGGAAGCCGCATACTGATGCTTGGCCGAGGAGATGATGCGAAGAATCTCGGGATGCTCGGCATCCTGGGGTGCAAACGGGTGGATCTCGAGCTTGCCGAATCGGCGGCCGAAGGCCACGTGCTCGGCCTGAGTGATGTGCTGATCGCGAAAGAACAACACCTTCCAGTCGAGCCACAGTTTCCGAAGCTCATCGAGTTCGTCATCGGAGACCGACGCGAGATTGATGCCGTGGACCTCGGCACCGATCGTGACGGTGAGCGGTTGAACAGCAAACATATGGACGCCCCAAAGTTGGTGAACTGGTAGGAGGGTCCCCCGATTCTCATCGCGGCTGTGCTCCTATCGAATGATGCGACTCCTCCGTTCCCGCAAAAAAGCCGAAGTCGTCGACATCGCTCGAGCATACGCTGAACGACGCGACCTACCTTTTTCTGAACCTGCCTTTGTTCGGCGGTCGGGCCTTCGCCGCTGGCGAGTGACCACAGCCGGTCAGTATCGCGGCGGCGGCAGCCAGTTTAAGATCCACGACCCTTCCGGCGAGGTCGACGATGTGAAAATCGCCTGCTAGCTGTGCTCAGATGAGGCGGTGTTCGTACCCGATGCTCGTCTCACCGCAACCGCAACCAAAACGCCGATCTGGATTCCGGTGGTCGGAAACCAAGTGCTTATCGCCGCGCAGGCTGACGCCGACTCCGGCGCCGACTTTGCTCGGGGCGATGATCCCGGTTTCGCGTTCGAGGGCGAGCCGCTCCTTATAGGGGTGCTCGACGACCAGCCGGTCTGGGCGCTCGACCTGGGCCAGCCCGGCGAGGTGGACTTCGGCGATTCGTTGGAATCGGCCGACCTGCGAGGCCTGTTCGGAAAGCTCTCCGATGAGCTTTGGCCAATCGCCGGTCGGGCCGTTCAGCTGGTTGAGTTCGCGCGCACGTCGGCGTTCTGTGGCCGGTGTGGTGCGGCGACAGCCGATCACCATCGCGATCGCGCAAAGCAGTGCCCGGACTGCAAGCTCATGATGTTCCCGCGTCTCGCTCCTGCGGTGATCATGTTGGTCGAGCGCCCGGTGGAAGGCTCTACCAACCCCGACGAAACCGAGGTGCTCCTGGCCTGGGGGCGCCAGTTTCCGGGCCGGTTCTACTCGGCGCTTGCCGGCTTCGTCGAGCCTGGCGAGTCGCTGGAGGAAACCGTACACCGCGAAGTTCGCGAAGAGGTCGGCATCGAGGTTACCGATGTGCGCTACTTCGGCAGCCAGCCTTGGCCTTTCCCGCACTCCCTGATGCTCGGCTTCCGGGCCACATACGTTTCGGGCGACATCAAGATCCAAGAAGAAGAGATCGTCGAAGCCGACTGGTACCGCGCCGATGACCTGCCACCGGTTCCGCGTGGCCGCATGAGCATCGCCGGATGGCTCATCGACGACTGGCTCGAACGGGTCGGTGGCTAGGCCAGCACCGTCACCATCACCGTCAGGCCCAGCACCGTGATGATCGATAGGGGAATGCCGAGGCGGAGGTAGTCGGTGAACCGGTAGCCGCCCGGGCCGTACACCATGGTGTTCGTCTGATAGCCGATGGGGGTCAGGAACGACGATGACGCCGCGACCGCGATGGCGATGGCCAGAATTCTCGGATCGAGGGCCAGGTCGTTGGCTACCAGAAGCGCAGTAGGCAGAATGAGCGCCGCGGCTGCGGCGTTGGTGACCAGCTCGGTCAGGATCATCGTCGCGATGATGAGCCCGATGACCACACCGACCACTCCGAAGTCGCCGAGGCCGTCGAGGATGCCCGAAGCGATCGAATCGGCCAGCCCGGTCTTACGCACCGCTTCGCCCATACCAAACGCACCGCCGATCATGAGCACCACGTTCATGTCCACCGCATCGCGTGCTTCGCGCGGGCTCAGCACACCGCTGAATACGAGGAGCCCCGCGGCGAGCACCGTCGATCGGGTAACGCTCAGGATCCCCAGGATCGGGAGCAGCACCACGGCGAGCAGCGCGAGACCTGCCAAGGGGGCCTTGGTCGATGCGCCCAGGTCAGGGCCATCGAGCCGCGAAACCAGGAGGAAATCGCCCTTATCGCGCCATCGAACCCGGAAGTCCCGCCCGGCCAGAATGAGCAGTGTGTCGCCGGTGGCCATGCGGACTTCGCCAAGCTTGCCGGTTTGGGCTTCGCCAGAGCGATGGATGCCAACCACGGCACCCTGGTAGCGCGCCCGAAACTGCACCTCGGCCAGGGTGTTGCCGACCAGGGGCGAAGCCGGCCCGAGCACCGCCTCGAAGAACCCGTGCTCAGCCCCGTCGGGAAGTTCGAGGAGCGGGTCGCCCTCGGACGGTTCGAGCCCGCGCAATGTGTGCAGGTCGACCACCAGGTCGACCTGGCCCACAAACACGAGGATGTCCTCGGCGCGCACGGTCTGGTCGGGCCGTACCGGTGCGATCACGCCGCCATCGCGCTGAAGTTCGGCAAGGTACACGCCATCGAGGCTGCGAAGCTGGCCTTCTTCCACCCGTATGCCGTCGAGCGGCCCGCCGGGGAGTACCCGCATCGAGACGGTAAATGGCCGACCCTGCTCGTCGGCCATGTTTCGGGGCCGCTTTCGCTCAGGGAGAAGGAGCGGCGCCAGAACCAGAAGGGCGAGCATGGCAACGACGGCCACTGGCAGGCTCACCTTGGTGAGTTCGAACATCGAGAGCGGCTCCTGGCCGTCTTCGACAAGGAGACCCGAGACGACCAGGTTGGTCGAGGTTCCGATGACCGTGAGCGTTCCTCCGAGGATGGTGGCAAACGACAGTGGCATCAGTAGACGGGATGACGAGACGCCCCGACGGTCAGCCCACGTGGTGATTTCGGGTACCAGCATGGCGACGATAGGCGTGTTGGCCAGGAACGACGACGCACCAGCCGAGGGGAGGACGAGTCGGGCCAGGGATGTCCGAGGATCGTCGCTTCTCGAAAGCACCAGCCGAAGAAACGGCGAGAGGGCGCCGGTTTTGCCGATGCCCTCAGCAAGAACGTAGAGGCCGGCGACGGTTAGCGGTGCGGGGTTTGAAAACCCGGAGAACGCCTCGCTTGCGTCGATGACGCCCAGCACGAACAGCACGGCGGTTGCGCCGAGCACCCCAACGGGTGGAGAGACGCGCGAGGAGACAAGGCCGGCCACCATGACCAGCAAGACCGCGACGGTGAGAAGGGCATCAAGACCCATCCTCTCCTAGTCGGCAGATGTGTCTTCGGCGGGAATACTCTCGGTCATTCCGTCGAGAACGCTGTAGGACGCAACGCCGAAAAGTGTCCAGTCATCGATGTCCTGCCAGCGTTCGACGATGTGCAGCTGACGATCCTCGCGATGTATCGCGTAGGTTTCGGCGAAGCCCGACTGCACCGAGCGGAGCGCGAGCGCAAGCTGCTTCACCACGAAGGGCTCCCGCATACGGAAGCCAAAAATAGCCATTCCTGCCTGGTAGATGTCGGCGAGCTCTTCGAGCGCGACTTTCTCGACCCCTTCGAGTGCTTCGGCGACCCCGGCAACCTGGATGCCGGAAATTAGCGACCAGAACGGCAGATAAATCTCTTCGAGACCATCGACGATCCGCCCGAATTCGTGGTTGGTGACCAACCGGACAAACTCGACCTCGTCGGTGATTTCGCCCGCAATTGACCCGATGGTCTCGGTGATGTTGTTGTTGCGGTACGGCGCGGTGGCGACCTCGACAAGGAGATCCCGCAAGAAGAGTTCGCGAGGCGTGGCGGACAGCTCAGCTTCGCGTTCGGGGTCTTTCCAGAGGTTGTAGATCATCCCCGGACCGCTGTAGCCAGCACGTTGTGCGATGTTCTCGAGACGTAGGTGGGCGAGCACGTCGGTGGCCGTTCCCGTTCGCGCCGCGATGAACTCGTCACGCCCTGCCTCGAGGAGGTTGGCTCTGGATTCATCTTTTGGGCGGCGTTGCGACATGTGTAAGAAATGCGACACGTGTTAACCCGGTGTTGGGCGTTCGCATTGCTTAGGTTACTTTCTAGAAATCCCTTGTCCCCCTTGTTGGTCTCGAGATCGACGAATCGTCCCGACTTGCCGGCAGGTAGACAAGGATTGAACGGCTCGTGGTGGTGTGTCTGGGGGGACGCACCACCACGAGACCTACAAACGAAGGGCTTGGCGCCGGTGCGTCCGGCCTTTCGTTTTGCCGCGTTTGGCTTGAACCTCGCGTCGCCTGTTGTATGAGGTGTGATGATGTACGTCCTGGCTGCCGATCGCACTGCGACCGACTACGCCATCGCGGGCGCCGTCATCATCGTGACCGTCATTGCGGCCCTTCTCATCGCCCGGCTGATGGCGAGGTTGTTGGCCCAGGCCGGCATGAGCATGGGACCAGCCAAGCTGGTGGCCCGCCTGGTGGGCATCGTCATCGCGTCTCTCGGGATCATCTATGCGCTTCAGATTCTCGACGTACAGATTGCGCCGCTGTTTGGTGCCTTTGGTTTCTTCTCGGTCGTCATTGCCTTCGCCTTTCAGAACATCATCAATAACTTCGTCGCGAGCGCGCTGATCGCGACGCGAGCGCCGTTTCGGGCCGGGGACCAGATCGAAACCGGTGAGTTCCGGGGCACCGTCATCGAGGTGAACAGCCGCGACGTGGTGCTGCTGACCTTCGACGGCAACCATGTGGTGATTCCGAGCAGCGACGTCCTCGGCAGTCCGATTCACAACTACACGTCGGATCCAATCCGCCGAACCACCATTCCCATCCTGTTGCCCTACGACTGTGACGTTCGTGAAGCGCAGAAGGCGATTTGTCGGGTAGCGAGAACCATCGATGGGGTGGTCGAGCTGCCCTCGCCCGAGATGCAGGTGACGGGTTTTGGTGACTCGGGCATCACCACGCATCTGCGCTTCTGGCACCCCTCCGAAGAACTCAGCACGCTGTGGATCACCAGCGAGATCGCGATAGCGGTCGTCGAGGCACTGGCCGAGATCAACATCGACATTCCGTACCCGCATGTCGATTTGCTGCAGCGCAACGCCCCAGATACTCCCGGGCCTTCCTAGACCACTGCATCTCCCCGGTGAGGACATGGGGGTGACCTAGGTCGTTTGGCTCATGTGGTGACCCGTGTTGCCGATTGAAGCGGTATGGAAAATGTCGAGCTTCATCGATGGTGGCTCCGTCGAACATCCGTGGCAGCGCTTGCGTTGATCCTCTTGGCAAGCGGGGCGCTCATAGGGCTGAACCGTCCGGCGCAAGCGCAGGCGACCACCGAGGTGGACCTGGCGCTCATCGTGACCAAGCGTGGTCTCCAGGAACACGTGGTCGATATTTCCGTCAACCCTCCGAAGGTGCATCTGCAGATTCTGGTGAAGAACCAAGGTTCGAACGCGGCCACCAACATCGAGGTTGCACACCGAATCCCCGATGGCATGCAGTTCGCTCTGCTGAGCGCTCCGGCTCTTCCGTCGGCCACGCTTGCCGGCACTCCGGCCACCGTGACCAGGTCGTCGGATGAATTGTTGGTGATCGAACTTCTCGGACCCGGCGAGGCGGTTGCTATCGACGTAACGCTCGACGTGTTGGACAAGGCGCCCGGCCGGTTTGTAAACGAAGCCGAGATCGTGGCGATGACCGGACCGGATGGTGAGCCAGCTCACGACAGCGACTCGACGCCCGATGCCATTGCGGGCAACGACCCGATCGAGGTGATCCCGGGCCGCGATGCCGACGATCCTCAGAACAGCCACAACGACATCGACAACGACCAAACTGCCGATGGGCAGAGCTTTCCGACCCCGAACGACGAGGACGATCACGACGCCGAAGTCGTCGTGGTCCCGCCCGTGGTCAATATCGCGCTGTTCCTCGATCCGGCTACTGAGACCCCGTTGGCGCCCGGGCAGCCCGTGACGTTCCTTGTTGGGGTGGCCAGCGTTGGTGCCCCTGCCGAGTCGCTCGAGCTGCTCCACCAACTCGATGCGAGGGCATGGGAGCCGTTCGCTCCCGCCGACAATGCGGTCCAGACCGTTGAAGGCCGAGATATCGAGTGGAGCTTTGAAGATGCTGGCGTCGTGGCCACCGTTACCGGGTCTCTGCCCAACGGTGCCCGGGACCTGGTTCCAATAACCCTCACGCCGGCCAGCACGTTCTCGGGCGACGCCGGCGATCTGCGCCATGGCGTCACCGTGCGAAGCCTTGATGATGAGCCACCGTATGTGGCGGCGTTTGAGGGCTCGGTCGATGGCGGAATCATCGAAGCGGCAGCAACTGCCGAGATGCTCGACGTGGCCCTGCGGCTCACCGTGGACAACCCGGCATCGGACCTTCCGCCCCTTCCGGACTCGGCCATCGTGCTCGACGTTGAGGTCACCAACCAGGGATCGGTTGCGGCAAGTGGACTTCGAGTGTTCAGCCACATCGATCACGACTCGTGGCAGCGCTTCTCGCTTTCTGAGAACCCTCCCACGTCCACCTCGGGTGACGTCGCGTTGGGCGTTGCCTGGGAAACCGACGCGTTTGGTGCCGAAGCCAC
>CAZGVQ010000137.1:0-8456 GCA_964529355.1 uncultured Acidimicrobiales bacterium | reverse complement strand
TGCATGAACAGGTGCATTCGGTGAATCTCGAGTGGCTGCTCGTCGCCCGCGATGTAGAGGTCGGGAGGTTTGACATCGGACACCGCCGCCCGGGCGAGCATGGTGGTGTCGTCGATCTTGTACACGCGGGCTTCGTACTGCCGGGTGTGAATGAGTTCGAGCTCGGGTTCATCTGGAAGGAGCGACATCGCTACGTTGCTAGTTCCGCTGCCCCACCGAATCCAAGTCAACTACTGTGCGGACCACAATGAGCGATCAATTCCAATCCAATGTCGACGACATTCTCGCCGCAAACCGGGCCTATGCCGAGCGGTTTCCCGATGGCGATCTCGATGTCGAGCCACAAAGGAATCTGGCGGTCGTGGCCTGTATGGACACCCGCCTCGACCTGTACCAAATCCTGGGTCTCGCCAACGGCGACGCTCACATTATTCGCAACGCCGGCGGCGCGATCACCGACGACGCAATCCGGTCATTGGCACTGTCGCAACGGGCGTTGAACACCAAAGAGATCGTGTTGGTACACCACACCAATTGCGGGGCGGGAAAGATCACCGAGGATGGGTTCCGGGCCGACTTGCTCGCGGACGTCGGGGTAACGCCCACGTGGGCAGCCGAGTCGTTTGCCGACCCGTACGACGACGTTCGGCAGTCGATTCGCCGACTCGAGCTGAGCCCTTTTGTGAACAGTGATTACGTGTCGGGTTTTGTTTACGACGTTGAAACTGGGCTACTCAAGAGCGTCGAGTAATCCGGCTGGTGGATCGCACCGTTCGGGAGAACCAATGGAGCGTCTATGAAGTTTGGTCTGGCCTTTGCGAGCGGTATCGGAACCGATGCCGCGCGGTCGCTGGAAGTTGCCCGCGCTGCCGAGGCGGCGGGGTTTGAATCGCTCTGGGGCGGCGAGCACGTCATCTTTCCGACCACCGTCGATTCGCCGTATCCGTACACCGAGGACGGATCGGTTCCGGTTCCCTCCGACACGCTGATCCCCGATCCGCTCATTTGGTTGGCGTACGTGTCGGCGGCCGCTCCGTCGATGCGCCTTGGTACCTGCATTCTGATTCTTCCGCAGCGCAACCCCTTGATTCTGGCCAAGGAGATCGCCACGCTCGACTTCCTTACCGGCGGCAAGGTCGAGCTTGGTATCGGTGTCGGGTGGATGAAAGAGGAGTTCGATGCGCTCGGCGTGCCATGGGAGCGTCGCGGACGGCGCAACGACGAGTACGTCGAGGCGCTTCGCCTCGTCTGGTCCGGACCGGATGTGGAGTACCACGGCGAGTTCGTGGATTTCGAGCCGTTGACCTGTGTGCCGCTACCCGCGCAAGGCGCCGATATCCCGATTCTCGTAGGTGGTGATACGCCGGTCGCGATCCGCCGGGCCGCCCGGTTGGCCGACGGCTACTTCCCGGGCGCGGGGGACCCTGAGGAGCTGGGGAAGCTCATCGAGGCACTGCGAGTTGAGTGCGAACAGCGCGACCGCGATCCATCCGAGATTGAAATCAACGCGATGTTCAGCAGCCGTATGGCCGACCCTGCAGCCGGAGTCGAGACCTTTCGCGAGCTTGGTGTCGGCCGGGCCATGGTGCCCGCACAGTTCTTTGCTGGACCGGATGGTCTTGACCGTCTGGCTGCTTTCGGCGAGACGGTGGTTGCGCCCAACGCTTCTTAGCGGGCGAAACGCTCGGCAAAGGACGACGGGTAGTCCACCTGCAGCAGCTCCGAAAGCGCTGGAGCCGCTCGCCTGCTGAGCTGCGGGTAGCTCTCGCGGGCAATCTTGTGGGCTTCGCGACCGATCCAGTCAGGTCCATGAAACGACGCTGGCAACTCGGGGTACCGAAGTTTGATGCGCCTGAGGTCGTGCACGAGCATGGTCCGAAAAGCGAACGCCTCAAAACTGTTCAGGCTGGCAAGACGGTTGCTGATGGCGCGGTAATCCTCGACGACTTCTTTGTATCCGAGCTGCATTGCTTCGGTGTCGAAGCCGTGGGTGAAGAACCCATCGGCCAGCAAGGCTTCCAGGTCTTCGAAGTTCGCGGTGGCCACGGCTCGCATGGTCGGCGTGGCTGAACCTGTTGCAGCGAGGCGCTTCGCGTCGTCCGGCGCGACGGTGGGCGAGCCGAGAAGGTCCGTGCCGAGGCGAAAGAAGCCATTCCACTTCAGATGGTCCCCGAGTCGGGTTCGCTCGGCTGCGGTCGCCGCCGGGTCGAGGATGACAAGGGTCCAGGGTGTCGCCCGCCAGTCGTATTCGATGGGCCCGTAGATGCGATGCGATGCCTGGTCGACTTCCTCGATGGCCAGCTGTGTCGCGGTGTACTGACTTTGGCGCCCGACACGTTGGCTGGTGAACCAGCCGTCGGTGCTGAGCCGGAACATCGAGGTACGCACCAGTCGTTGACTGAAGCCAAACACCTCGGTAAGCGAAAACAGTTGCGACAACCAGAAGGTGTTGGTAACCGGCAGAACGGTGTCGCCGAAGATGGTCACCAGAACCGAGCGGGCCGAGATACCTGGGCGTTGGGCCCAGGTCGCGATCATCGCCTGGGCCGATGAGGTGTTGGCTTCGCTCACCAGGTGGCCGTGGGGTCCAGGTCGAGCACCTCGCACATTCGCGACATCAGTGGTTCGAAGGCGTCCGAACGAACTAGTCGATGGTCGGTTCCGGGTGAGGCGATGGAGGTATCGAGCGACGTGCCGAACCGCTGATTGATGGCGTCGATCACCGGCGTGTGCAATGAGGTAATCGAAGCAGCCGCCACGCCGTCGGCGACGACCTCTTCCTCATTTTCCGGTGGTTCGAGCAGGGTCGACACGAGCGGAACAAGACGATCGAGGGCGTCGAGGAGACGCTTCCGGGCTTCGGCCTGCTCTGACGTGAGATCGCTCGAGGAGTCTTCGGGCAGTGCGAGCAAAGCATCGAGCAGCGCGTCGGCGTGGCGACGGTGGTAAAGCTCTTCGCGTTCGGCCCGTCGGGCAGCCACGGCAAGTGGAGGAAAGTTCGAGTCGCTCACGAGGCCCCAGCGCAAGCGTTCGACCATGTCGTACAGCCAGTGTCGAACCAGGGCCTCGGCCCAGTCGGTTGTGCCGTATTCGACGAACCAACTCGACCGGTAGTCGGTCGGCGGCCGGCGATAGGCCAACGCATCGATGGCGGTGTCGGTTGGGTCGATCCCTTCCAGACCCAACACCATCTCGTACAGCTGCACGGCGTGCCCGAGTTCGTCCTGTCCGATGCTGGAGAACGCCAGATCCTCCTCGAGGAACGGGGCCACGCCGATCCACTCGATGTGTTGCTGGCCCATGAGGTGCTCGTCGTCGGCGAAGGCCAACAAGTAGTTGCGCAGCGCACTCATGTTTCTGCCTGGTCTTGCTGCGATTCCTCGCGCAGTTGTTTCCGTCGGGCCGCGACCGCCTGGCCATCGTGGTGGCGGTGCGGTTTGTCGGTGTTGGCGCCCACGAACGACTCGTCACCCACCATGATGTGTGCGCGATCGATCACCCACAGTTGGTTTCCTTCGGCCCGCCGGGCGTAGCTCTCTCGTGCCAGAACCAGCGCCAGTTCGGGCGTGGCGGCATCGAGTGCACCGGCATGGCGAAACTCGTCCTTGCCGTCCTTCTTCAGAAAGACCTCATAGGTGGCCATGGTTATGCCCTCATGACTTCGACGGTCTCGCCGCACTTCGTGCAGCGGGAAATCGACCGGCAACGGCTGGGTCCGAACATTGAGCGATCGGTGAGATGGCCACTACACCGAGGGCATGGCGAGGCGCTCGCGCCGATCTGCACCGCGACGGTGAACCGATCGGCCAGGACCTTCTTGCCGTGCTCGGATACCCGGTCGGTGCTCCAGATAGGGGAGTGCAGCCAGTTGACCTGCACGGTGTCGACCCCATCGAGCTTCTCGACGGTGCTGTGTACCTCATCGGCGATCATCTGAAGCGCCGGACAGCCGCTGAAGGTAGGTATGAGATCGACCTCAACATGGCCCGAATCGCTTATCTCCGAGCGTACGACCAGTCCGAGATCGACGATGGACAACCCGGGGTACTCGGGGTCATCGATGCCGGCCAGTGCAGCGCGGATGGCGTGGAGCGGGGGAGCGACGGTGTTGCTCACGTCAGCACTGCCCCATCGAGAGCGTCGCGAACCCAGGCGGTTTGCTCCCAGTTGGTTGCCGCCTCGGCAATCCGCCGAGCAGAATCCGGGCCGCCCTGAGCGAGCGTGGCTTTCAGCGGTTCCCAGTCGATCGGGCCGACGTCCCACCGCTGGCTGGTTTCGTCGAATCGCAGGGCGGGGGCCGGGATCGCGAAACCGTAGCTGTGGAGCAACGGCACGAACTTCTGAACCCAGGCATCGCGCAGTACTTCGTTGCGTTCGGACTTGATATGCCAACGAAGCAGCTTGTCGTGGGGTTTGGAATCGGGTCCGAAGAGTTGCAGCGCTGGCCAGAACCACCGGTCGATCGCGTCCTGAAACAGCTCGCGTTGAACGGCCGACCCGTTGGCGATGCGCATCATGCGGTCCTCGCCGAGGCGCATGTGAAAGCCCTCCTCGCTGATGATCCGTTTCAGGATGCGGCGGTACGGGCCGTACGAGCAGTTCTTGAAGACCGCCTGTTGGCTGGCCAGTGCTGCCGCATCGACCAGGAAGGCGATGGCCACCTGATCGCCCCAGGTTTTGGCCTGGTAGTGGAAGACGTTGTGAAACCGGCTGCGGCCGGCGAAGAGGTCTTCGAGCATCTGGCTGCGGGTCTTTACCGCCATGTCGGCGGCAACCATGTAGAGAAGATGCCCGTGGCCGATTTCGTCCTGGGTTTTGGCCACCACACTCATCTTGTGCCGCAGGCCTGGGGTCTTCGGAATCCAGTCGCGTTCGGTGAGGCCGCCCATGAGTTCGCTGTTTGCGTGCATCTCGATGAAGGCGAACACCGCCATTCGGTACTCGTCGGGCATGTGGTCGTTGGCTTCCACGATTCCGCCGGCGTCGAGGAACGACTCGAAATCGTCCATGCCGTCCCAGCGACGCCCCGACGCTGTTGTCTGCGACGTATGTATCGGGAGAACATCCATACAGAAATGATACAGGAAATTCGAAAGTAGATGGATATGTGTATCGCATAATGGGGCCTAGGATCGAAGCTATGACTTCTGGATCTGGTGGGGTGGGTGAATCGGTGAGCGTGAAAATGGACGCGCGACCCGAGACGGTCTGGGCGCTGGTGAGCGATATCACCAGGACCGGCGAGTTCAGCCCCGAGACTTTGGAGGCTGAGTGGCTCGATGGAGCAACCGGTCCGGCGGTTGGCAATCGTTTTCGTGGGCACGTGAAACGCAACGGTCGGGGTCCGATGTACTGGACCGAATGCGTGGTCGATGTCTGCGACGTCGACACCGAGTTCACCTTCACCGTGGTGCTCAATGACCGCCGGATGAACACGTGGTCCTACAAACTGGTAGCCACCGACGACGACGGCACCGAAGTTACCGAGTCCTTTGAGCTTCAGGACTCGCTCTCCAACCGGGTGTACTGGAAGCTGCTCGGGCCGCTCCGCCGACAAACCAACATTCGCAATATGAACACCACGCTGGACCGGATTCGGGCGGTGGTCGAGTCCGAAGTGAGTTAGGTTCGGATCGTGGGAACCAGTCGACGATCGACGGGTCCTGCGGTGGATGGGCGGCCACAGTGATGCCTGGTTCCACTCGCAGCCGCAGGGGGAGTATTGGTTGGGACGGCCGTACCTCCTCGATGCGGGCGGGCCTTTGCTCATGTGGAAATGCGCTGAAGCACCGTGGGTGTCTAGTGTTCGCCCATGTCGATACTTCGCTTTCGAATGCTGCCGCTTAGCGTTTCGTTCCTGATGATTGCTGCAGCGTGTGGCGGCAGCGACGCATCGAGCACTTCGGATACTTCGGATACTTCTGCGGAAATCGTCGAGGAATCCGATGCCGAGAGTGTGGAGACCGAGCAGTCTGAACCCGCGGCCCCGTCGACCACGGCGGCCCCAACCACGATTCCTGCAACCACGGTTCCCCCAACCACGGTTCCCCCAACCACGGTGCCTGCGGCAACGGTGAATCTCCCAACTGTCGCACCTGCTGTCGGAGGAGCGGGAGTCCGCGCCACGTTGTCACAGGCTCCGCTGCCTGAAGGCTGGGTCGAAGAGGAATTCATCTTTGGCGGCACGGCGACCAGCTATGCCGCGACCGGCACCCTCACAACCGACGGCATCTGGGATGTCGAACCAGGTGCGGAAGCCGAGTTCGCAACCCGAATGATCGTGCGTCGCCCTCCCGCTGCGGACTTCAGTGGCGTTGTGGCGGTGGAGTGGTTCAACGTCACCGCCGGAACCGACACCAGTCCTGATTGGGGCTATCTGGCTGAAGAGTTTGAGCGGCAAGGACATGTGTACGTGGGCGTGTCGGTGCAGGAGGTCGGCGTCAACGGCGTGGCCGAAAGCCGACTCGAAGGTGGACTGGTGGATACCCGTGGCCTCAAGGCGGTCGATGCGGAACGCTACGGCGACCTCGAACACCCCGGTGATGCCTTCTCGTTCGACATCATGACCCAGGCCGGAGCGGTGGCTGCAGGGCTCACCGACACCGACGTACTCGATGGGCTCGAGCCCACCACGGTGTTGGCGATGGGCGAGTCCCAGTCGGCGATCTTCCTCACCACCTATGTCAATGCGGTCCATCCGGTGACCCAGCTCTTCGATGGGTTCCTCATTCACAGCCGCGGCTCGGGCGCTCCGGCGCCGTCGGGCGATCGCGCCACCGGAGCCGACGGTGTGCTGATCCGCGAAGACATCGGCGTGCCGGTGTTTCAGTACGAAGCCGAAACCGATCTCACCGCACTGGGCTTCTTCGCGGCGCGCCAACCCGACAGTGAGTGGGTGCACACCTGGGAGGTGGCCGGCACTGCGCATGCCGACGCCTACTCGCTTTCGGTGTCGATCGGCACGGCCCGAAACGCCGACCTGGGTGCGGTCATCGGCTGCGAGGTCGGGGTGAACGACGGGCCCCACCACGAGACCCTTCAGGCCGCGCTCTCGCATCTGATCACCTGGGTGCAGGACGGCACCTCGCCACCAGCATCGCCGCTCATCGAAATCGACGACTCCAGCGGGGCACCGGTGGTGGTGCGCGACGAAGACGGTATTGCCCTGGGCGGAATTCGGACACCGCCGGTCGATGCACCGCTGCGGGTACTTTCCGGCGACCCCAGTGGCGAGGAAGGCGGCTTCTGCTTCCTGTTCGGCCAAACCATCGACCTCGACGGGGTGGCCGACCGCTACGCCGACGTCGATGCATACATTGCCGCATTCGATGCATCAGCAGCCGCGGCAGTCGAGAGCGGCTGGCTGCTCGAGGCAGACGCAGCCACCATGCGCGCCGAAGAACTCGCTCGGGCCGAAGAGTTGCTAGCAACCTAAGACAACAACAGGGGGAAAATCATGGCATTCGACTATTCCGGGAAGACCGCGTTGGTGACCGGGGCGTCCTATGGACTCGGCGAGGTCTTCGCCAAAGATCTGGCGGCGTCGGGGGCCGAGCTGGTGCTTACCGCACGAAGCGCCGACATGCTCGAGGCCGTGGCCGAAGCTTGCCGCGAGGCCGGTTCGCCCAAGGTGACGACGGTGACGGGCGACGTCTCGGTCGAGGCCGACGTGGTGAACGTGGTCGCCACTGGGGTTGCTGAGCACGGCAAAGTCGACCTGCTGGTCAACAACGCGGGCGTGGCCGACATGCGTGGCGTCCCGGCCGAGAAGTACGACATGGACACCTTCAACTGGATCATGTCGGTCGATCTCAACGGTGCGTTCATGATGCTGCGCGAGTGCGGCGCGCACATGTTGGAGCACGGCGGCGGATCGATCGTCAACATCTGCTCGATCATGGGCAACGGTGGCAACGAGCTCAATGTCATCCCGTACACCGCAGCCAAGGGCGGCCTTCGCAATCTCACGCTGCAGTTGGGATGTGAGTGGGCCGACCGTGGCGTGCGCGTGAACTCGGTGTCGCCCGGGTTCATCCTCACCGACATGATTCGAGCGGCGGTCGAGGGCACTCCCAACGCCGACTACATCGCCAGCCGTACGCCGATGCGCCGTATGGGCGATGCCAGCGAGGTTTCCAACGCGGTGCTGTTTCTGGGCTCGGACCTGGCTAGTTACATCACCGGCGTCGACCTCAACGTCGACGGCGGCACCAACGCTGGCAACGGCTACTACCAGGTGCAGCCGATCCATCACGAGTGGGGATCCGGCGACACCGCCATGGCCTCGGGCGTCTATCAGGGCCTCACGCCCCGACCCGAAGGCCTCGAAGCCATGTCAGGCGGCATCCCAGGAATCCACTACGAACTCCCCGAAGAGTGAACCTGGTGTCAGACACATCTTCGTTTTGGTGTCAGACACATCTTCGGTTTTAGTAGTCGACTAGTTGGTCTTGGTG